>JALOPB010000345.1 GCA_025454115.1 Desulfobacterales bacterium
GCTCACCATCGCGCTGCTCGACGGGCTTTCACTCGGCGGCGGCAGCGAACTGGCGCTGGCCTGCCAGGCGATCGTCGCCACCCCGGCCGGGTCCATGGCGTTCCCGGAAACCGGCATCGGCATCTATCCGGGGCTCGGCGGCATGCTGCGCACGGCGCGCCACGTCGGCCCGGAGCTGGCCAAGTATTTCACCTATACGGGGGCGGTCCTGAGCGCCGCGGACGCTCAGGCGCTCGGCATCGTCACTCGACTGGTACCCCCCGCAGAGGTGGATGCCGCCATCCAGGCCCTCGTCGCCGCCAGCCGGCCGGACAAGTATCGCGTCCGGCCGATTCCGGAAAAATTCAAACCGTTCGCCCAGCTGTTCGAAAAGACCCGCGTTCCGGCCTTGCTCTCCGGCAAGATTCCGGAAGGCGCAAACGCCGAGCTGGCCGGCAAGGTCGTTAAGACGCTTGGATACAAGGCGCCTTTGGCCCTGCGCATCGCCGACGAGATCGTCGACCGCCAGGCAGGCCTGCCGATGCGGGAAGCAATCGAAGTCGAACTGGGACGGCTGAAGGATATTTTCGCTACTGCGGACGCGCTCGAGGGCCTGTCCTCGGTCGGGAAGCGCCGGCCGGAATTCAAGGGGCAGTAAGAAAGGGAGGGATCGTCATGAGCATGATTTCCTGGCAGATGGTGGAACCGAAGAAACCCCTGCAACGCGTGGCGGCCCCGCTGCCGATGCCGGGTGCCGGCGAGGTCCGGCTGCGCGTGGTCGGCTGCGGCGTCTGCCACACCGATCTCGGGTTTTACTACGACGGCGTGCGCACCAAATCGCCGCTGCCCCTGACGCTGGGGCATGAGATCAGCGGCATGGTCGAAGCCGCGGGGCCGGGTGCGGAGCGCTGGTCGAACAAGGCGGTCATCGTTCCGGCGGTGATGCCCTGCGGAGAATGCGATGTCTGCGGGCGCCGGTTCGGCAACATCTGCGCCGCCCAGAAAATGCCCGGCAACGACATCCAGGGCGGCTTTGCCTCGCACATCGTGGTGCCGGCGAAGCAGCTCTGCGAGGTGCCGCTGGGGAGCGACGGCAGGCCCGCCGGCACGTCCGGCGTCAGCCTGGCCGAACTATCCGTGGTGGCCGACGCCCTGACGACCCCTTACCAGGCCATCCATGAATCGGGGCTCACCGATCAGGACACCGCCATCTTCATCGGGGTCGGCGGGGTCGGCGGTTTCGGCGTCCAGATCGCCAAGGCGCTGGGGGCATTGGTCCTGGCCATCGATGTCGATGCGCAGAAGCTCGACGCCATCAGCGGCACCGCCGACCAGACCTTCAACGCTGCGCAGATGCCGTTCAAGGACCTGCGCAAGGCCGTTTCGGATGCGGTCAAGGCGAAAGGCCGGCGCCGCACGGAGTGGAAGATATTCGAGACCTCGGGCACGGCCGCCGGACAGCAGACCGCCTTCGGCTTGCTCACCTTCGGGGCTTCGCTGGCGGTGGTCGGGTTCACCATGGACACGGTCAACCTCCGTCTGTCGAATCTGATGGCGTTTCATGCCACCGCCCGCGGCAACTGGGGCTGCATCCCCGAGCACTACCCGGCGGCCCTGGATCTCGTGCTCAGCGGCAAGGTCCGGCTCGGTCCGTTCGTGAAGACCTTTCCGCTCGATCAGATCAACGATGTTTTTGAAATGGTTCACGGCCGCCGGATCCGCGAACGGCCGATCCTGGTGCCCTGACCCCCACGAGCCCGAAAGGAACTTGAAAGGAATCGCAAATGCACAAATTGTTGACCGACCGACCCGGCGACCAGATGATGCTGCTCGGCAACGAGGCCATCGCCCGCGGGGCCATCGAGGCGGGCGTCGCCTTCACCAGCACCTATCCCGGCACGCCCTCATCGGAACTCTCGCTCAATTTCTTCCAGATGTCCAAGGAGAGCGACCTGCACTTCGAGTACTGCACCAACGAGAAAGTCGCCGTAGAGGTTTCGGCCGGCGCCGCTGCCTGCGGCGTGCGCAGCATGGCCGTGATGAAGCACGTGGGCCTCAACGTGGCGGCCGACGCCCTGATGACGCTGGCTTATGTGGGCGTCAAGGGCGGCATGGTCATCCTGACGGCCGACGACCCCGCCATGTTCTCCAGCCAGAACGAGCAGGACAACCGCTACTACGCCAAGATCTCCGGCCTGCCGATGCTGGAGCCGTCTTCGGTCGAGGAAGCCCACCGCATCGTCGCCGCCGCCTTCGACCTCTCCGAGCAGCTCCAGGAGCCGGTCCTGCTGCGCACCACGACGCGCATCAACCATTCCTCGGGCGTCGTCACCCTGGGCGCCCTCCGGCCGCGCAAGATCCAGGGCAGCTTCGCCAAGGACCCCCTCAACCTCGTGACGGTGCCGGCGGTCTCGCGCAAGCTGCACGTCAAGCTGCTGCAGAACTACGAGAAGGCGCGCGAGCTTTCCGAAACCTCGCCCTGGAACCTGCGCGAGGGCGACGGCCGCTGGGGCATCCTGTGCAACGGCGTCAGCTACAACTACGTCAAGGACGCGGTGGCCGACCTCGGCATCGCGACCAAGGTCCGCCTGCTCCGGATCGGATTCACGCACCCGCTCCCGCCGCGCAAGATCCGGGACTTCCTGAGCGGCTGCGAGAAGGTGCTGGTGGTCGAGGAGGGCGAACCCTTTCTGGAGGAAGGCGCCAAGGCCATCGCCCAGGAAGCCGGCCTCACCCTTCCGATCCGCGGCAAGGCGCCGGAACTGCTCTCGCGGCTGTATGAATTCGACCCGGCCATGGTCCGGCGCGTCGTCGGCGACTACTTCGGCGTGCCCTGGAAAGCCCGGACCCCGGTCGATGTGTCGGATCTCCCGCCCATCCCCCAGCGGCCGCCGACGCTCTGCGCCGGATGCTCCCACCGGGCGACCTACTACGAAGTCCGCAAGGCCGCCGAAGAGCTGGGCATCGAGACCCTCTATCCGAGCGACATCGGCTGCTACACGCTCGGCCTGCTGCCGCCGCTTTCGATGGCCGATTATCTGATCTGCATGGGCTCCTCCACCGGCACGGCCGGCGGGTTCTCCAAGGCCAGCGGCCGCAAGGTCGTCTCGTTCATCGGCGACTCCACCTTTTTCCACTCCGGGATTGCCGGACTGATCAACGCCGTCTTCAACCAGCACGACCTCACGCTCGTCATCCTGGACAACGGCACCACCGCCATGACCGGCCATCAGCCGAACCCTGGCGTGGACATGAGCCAGCTCAAAATGGAAGGCTACGGCCGGGTGTCCATCGAAGCGGTCGTGCGCGCGCTGGGCGTGCCGCACGTGGCGGTCATCAAGCCATACAAGGTCAAAAAGAGCATCGAAGCGATCAAGGAGGCGCTGCAGTTCAAGGGGGTCTCCGTGATCATCTCGCAGGAGCTGTGCGTGCTTTATGCCGCCAACCTGAAGCTGCCCCGGCGCAAGCCCTTTCACGTGAGCGAGAAGTGCCAGAACCACCGGGTGTGCATGAGCCGGTTGGCCTGCCCGGCCTTCTATGTCTGGAACGAGCGCATCAAGATCGACGCAAACCTCTGCACCGGCTGCGCGCTCTGCGCCCAGATCTGCCCGGAGAACGCGATCCTGCCGGTGAAGGAAGGGGCGAAGCAATAAGTGACGGGAGGACTGAGTGGTGA
>JALOPB010000346.1 GCA_025454115.1 Desulfobacterales bacterium
ATGATCGGTCGCGCGCCGTATTGCTCATAGAATCTGAGCCGTTTGCGGTTCTCCGCGAGCAGGGCGTGATCCGCGCAGAGAGAGGCCTCATCCGGCAGGCATTCAAAAAAAAGCCCTTTGGCGTTTAGGGCCACGAGTTCCTGGCGCACCCGGTCGTAGAGCGCACCACCGATCCCTCCGCTGGCCAGGCCCACCCGAGTGGCGATCCAGTCGAGATAGCCGAACCCGATCTGCGGCTCGTGAAGCAGGTAGGCGAATCCCTGTACCCGGTGGCGCTGGTTTTCAGCGACGAATAGAATGGCCCGAAATCGCTTGAGAAAGGGATTGTGCAGGTGATGGCCGAGCTGATCGATTTCCTCCGAGGAGACGGCCGAAAACCGGCTGCGCAGGATGGCTTTAACTTGATCGAGGGCATTCCGGTTGCCGGGAAGCACTTCGTCATGAATGCGACGGATGCGAAACATGATTACCGTTGTCCTTGCAGCAGTTCTGCTGCCCGATTGGGGCACAGTGCTCCATACTATGCCAGAACACCGGCCTCGCCCGAAGAGTGCACCAGGATGGTCGTCGGCATCCCCTCTACTGGACTTCGTGCCGTCAGATATGGATGGGGGGATAGCCGATGGAAGGTAAAGATTAAGAAAATTCGAAAACAGGATCAGTGGTAACGGCCGCCAAACAACTACGTGAGTCCCTTGAATCCGCGGCCGCATCGGACTAACCGTCGTTTGATGGTGTTCGCATGGGCGCCCAGCCCCTCGACTGCCGCCAGGCGCAGGATGTCCGCTGCCTCGCGGCGAAACGCTGCAGCCGAGTAATGGATGACGCTGGTGCGCTTGAGGAAATGGTCGACGGAAAGGGCCGAGGCGAAGCGGGCCGTGCCGGCGGTCGGCAGCACGTGGTTGGGTCCGGCGACGTAGTCGCCCACCGGCTCGGGGGTGTACTCGCCGAGGAACACCGCTCCCGCGTTACGGACCTGGCCGAGACAGGCAAAGGGGTCGCGCAGGTGCAGTTCCAAGTGCTCCGGCGCCAGCCGGTTCGACAAATCGATGGCACGGGTCACGTCCTTCACCACGAACGCCGCCCCGAATCGTTCAACCGATTCGCGTGCGATATCGGCCCGGCCAAGTTCCGTCAGTTGCCGATCCACCTCGGCTTGCACGCCGGCAGCCAGAAGGGCGGAAGACGTCACCAGGACGGCCGAGGCCCTGACATCATGCTCGGCCTGGGCCAGCAAGTCGGCGGCGATAAACTCGGGATCGGCCGAGTCGTCCGCCACCACCAGCACCTCGCTGGGGCCGGCGATGATGTCGATCCCCACCGTGCCCGCCACCAGTTTTTTGGCCAGGGTGACGTAAAGGTTCCCGGGCCCGACGATGACGTCCACTTTTGGGATGGTCGCCGTGCCGAAAGCCAAGGCTGCGACGGCCCAGGCGCCGCCGACCTTGTAGACCTCGTCGACCCCGGCCCGCTGAGCCGCCGCCAGCAGATGCGGATTCACGCCCCCCTCGCCGGTCGGCGGCGTCACCATGATGATCTTCTCAACCCCTGCCACCTTCGCCGGGATGGCACCCATCAGCACCGAGGACACCAGGGGCGTCCGGCCGCCCTGGCCGCCCGGAACATAAATTCCCGCACGCTCCACCGGACGGACCAGCTGCCCCAGCATCGTCCCTGGACGGTCGAGGCTGACAAACCCCGACCGGAGCTGGCGGCGATGAAAGGTTTCGATCTGGGAGGCGGCCCGGTTCAGTGCTCGCAGAAAAATTCGGTCCACCGATGATTTCGCCGCCGCGAACTCGCGCTTGGCAACCGGCATGGCATCCAGGGAATAGGCCGGCGCGTCGAAGCGCCGGGTATAATCGACCAACGCCTCGTCCCCGCGAGCTTTTACATCCTCGAGGATTCGGCTGACCGCTGCGTGCTCCCTTTTCGTAAAGGCCAGCCCCCGGGAGGCGATGCGCGCCAGCGCCTTTTCGGCGGAAGGCGATGGGTGTTCGAAAATCTTTAGCATGATATGGGTCTCCTTCAGGACTCGTGTAATATGGCGAATGCCGGTTGGTTGTCAATTAAATCCAAAGGCTAACGCGTCCACTCACTCGCGTCCAAATAGAATTTGACTTCTGGGTAGGGTGCGGTACAAGCTGGTAGCCAAACAGACCATCCATGGAGGTGAACGTATGAAGGCTGATCGAATTCACAATTTCAACCCGGGGCCGGCCGCCATGCCCTTGCCGGTCCTGGAGGAAATCCGGGACGCGTTTCTAAACTACAAGGGCTCCGGCATGTCCATCGTCGAGATGAGCCACCGCTCCAAGGAGTTTGAATCCGTTATCGGTGATGCGGCTCAGCGCACCAAGCGCCTTCTCAACCTGGACGACCGCTTTCATGTCTTGTTTATGCAAGGCGGTGCCACTCTACAGTTCGCCATGATCCCGATGAATTTCCTGGCCGACGGCCGGTCGGCCGACTACGTGAACACCGGAACCTGGTCGACCAACGCCATCAAGGAAGCTCGAATATTAAACAAGCCGATCCAGGTGGTGGCTTCCTCCGAGGACAAACAGTTCACCTACATCCCCGGGGCGATCGCTTTCAACCGGAACGCCGTTTACGCCCATATCACCTCCAATAACACCATCCGTGGCACTCAATGGTCCCGTTTTCCGGATACGGCCGGCGTGCCGCTCATCGCCGACATGTCCTCCGACTTCATGAGCCGGCCCTTCGACGCCCGGCCCTTCGGCCTCATTTACGCCGGCGCGCAGAAGAACATCGGCCCGGCCGGCGTGACCCTGGTCATCGTTCGCGACGACCTGCTCAAACTCGTGCCCGAAAACCTGCCGGTCATGCTCAAGTACACTACCTTCAGCGCCAAGAATTCACTCTATAATACGCCGCCGTGTTTCGCGATTTACGCCGTCCACCTCATGTTGAAGTGGATCGATGAGACCGTCGGGGGTCTGGAGAAAATGGCGGCCGTCAACCGCACCAAGGCCGATCGCCTTTACGGGTGCATCGATGCCAGCGGCGGATTCTACCGCGGGACGGCCGAGCCGGCCAGCCGATCTCAAATGAACGTGACCTTCCGCCTGGCCAATGAGGACCTGGAAAAGCGTTTCCTGGAAGAAGCACTGAAAAGCGGCCTGGGCGGTCTGAAAGGCCACCGATCGGTCGGCGGTTGCCGGGCCTCCCTTTACAACGCCGTCAGCATGGAAGCCGTGGACGCCCTCGTGGAGTTCATGAACGTCTTTGCAAAACGAAACGGATGAGGTGCCGGGCTGTCATTTCTTGATTTCCTTGACAATACCGAGACACACGCGTTATTACAGACGCAGGAAATCAAACTGAAAATCCTGTCCTGATCCTGGCGAGAGCGGAGGCGGATCCGGGCGAGAGCTGAAACCCCATTGAACCAAAGGAGGTAGCCATGGACAAGATTCTAAGAATCAACATGGGCGCCGACGGCGGACCGAAGGCCAAGGCCGAGCCGCTCGGAAGCTATGCGGGAATGGGCGGCCGCGCGCTGACCTCGGCCATCGTTTCCAAGGAAGTCCCGCCCACCTGTCACCCGTTGAGCGAAGACAACAAATTGGTGATCGCGCCGGGTCTTCTCAGCGGCTCTGCCGCCGCCATGTCCGGCCGGATCTCGGT
>JALOPB010000347.1 GCA_025454115.1 Desulfobacterales bacterium
TACTCGCTGGCCGTGCAGCCGGAGAGCAGGATATCCTTCATTTTGGACTGGGGATGTTTGACCTTGCTGCGGTCGATGGCCTGGAACGGGTTGGACAGAACCGACTTGCCGATCAGCGACGGGTGCAGAAAGCGCACCCGGCGGTCATCGGGCGTCTTCAGCCAGGGGATGTTCTCGTTGATGGCCGCGCGGGTGACCGTGCCGGAGTGGCAGGAATCGGAAATCACCGTGAACGCGACGCCCTTCGCCAGGCCGGAGAAGAGCTCGCGCAGCTCATCGTCGATGATGAGGTTCCGGTCGCAGTCATACGGGCACAAGGCCTCGTCGTAGAGCGTCTCGTCGTCGTCGGCGTCGGCCACGTAGGTGCCGTGGGAGGAATTCGTGAAGACCAGGACGTCGCCGGACTTGGCGCCGGTCAGAAGCTTCTTCAGCCCGTCTAAAATGGCGGCCTTGGTGGCCTGGGCGTCCAGCAGCAGTTTGACGCTGCCGGAAGGAAAGGAGTAGTTCTTGGTGAGAAGTTCGGCCCAGGCTTTGGCGTCGTTGACGCAGCCGTTGAGGTCGGACCCCTCGCCGGGATAGTCGTTGATGCCCACGCACAATGCTTTTTTTGCCATGGTGTCCTCCTTTTGAAGGTCGTCCGATCGTCGCCGGTCGGCGAAATCAAACGAGTCGGGTGAGATGCACCTGAATGCGTTTTCAAGGAACGGGCTGGCTGCGATCGAGTGATCGGAGCCAGGTGGTCGGGTGAAGGGAAGTTTTTTCAGGGCGCCGACGGAAACTCGAAGCGTATTGCCGTTGACGCCGGCGGACGATCCGAATGGCGCTGTCGGCTCGGGAGTCGACGAAGCTAACTATAGTTGCTTTTTAACCGGCCGCAAGGGGATCCCTCCAGGGCCGGGTGCTGATCGAGAAGAAGAAGCCGAGACGCCCTGGAGTTTTACTGATGGCTGTAATAGTATTTTATGAAATGTGGGGGAAGTCAAGCAGGATTCCGTTACAGGATTCCGTGGCGGTTGCACGAGCCCGGTCCGTGTGTTATTTATAACTGCATATCCAACCTTTCACTTTCTTTTTGCACCGGAAAACGTCTCGTCGTTATTTCACTTGACCCATCGGCTGCGGCCGAACTTTTTTCGGAGCGTATCGACTCGAATCGGAATCAAAAAGAGGAGCCGGACGATGAGGAGAGTATTCCTGTCGCATAGCTTTGCCGACCGCGATCGGGTGCTCGTATCGCAGGTGGAGGCGCTGATGCGCAGTCACGGCGTGATTGCCACCAACGGACGGACGTTGGGGGGCGGGGCGCTGACCCCGGAGATCGCCAGGTTTATCGAGGAAGCCGATGCCCTGGTGGCGTTGTTCACCCGCCGGGAGAACGATCCGGGCAACGCCACCCACCCCTGGGTCTTGCAGGAATTCGGACATGCTCTCATGCGCCAGATGCCCGCCATCGGTATTTACGAGGCCGGGGTGCCGGTTCAGGCCGCCGGTGCGGGGTTCGAGCACATCGACTACGATCCGGCGGCTCCGGTGGCGGCCTTCATCAAGCTCTCGGAGACGATGGGCGAATGGAAACGGCGCGCCGGCCGGCTTTTCAAGATCCAGGTGATGCCCGAAGATATCGCGCGCAAGATCGGCGCCAAGGCCGACCACGTGCGCTGCGAGTGCCGGTTTCAGATCGAAAGCAACGATACCGCCTGGCTGCCCGTCAAGGTCCGGCGCGAAATCGGCGGCGTCTTCGTCTACCTGCGGGTGCCGGAGAACGCGGAAATGGTGCAGCTGCGCAGCGACGGCCCGCCGGCCTGCGAATCGGCCTACACACCGCTTTTCATGCCTGTCCACCTGGAACCCTCCCCATGAGGTGATGCCATGGTCATGCGAATCGAATCCAATCTGTACCTCGCGAATGACTCAACCCTTAAAGGCGACGACTGGTGGGAATGGTCGGTATGGGTGGAGGGGCCGTCCGATGAACTGGACCAGATCCAATCCGTGACGTACCGCCTGCATCCCACGTTTCCCAACCCCATCCGGGAAGTTCGTGACGCCGCCTCGAAGTTCAAATTGTGTTCCGCCGGATGGGGCGAGTTCGCCATTCTGGCAGACGTGAAACTGAAGGACGGGGGAACGCTGCGCGTCGAACGGTGGCTTGAGCTTCTGGATGACAAGGGATTGCGCCGGACCGATCCGGCCGTCACCGGCAAACAGCGGCCGACCGTCTTCATTTCCCACAGCGTGGCGGATGGGGGCGTGGTTCAATCCCTGCGCAACGAGTTGACGAAGCAGGGCGTGGACGTGTGGACGGGCGCAAGCATCGAGGCCAAAAGCGATGTGGCCCTGGAAATTCGAGACTACTTGAAAAAAGCCGACGTCATCGTTCCGCTGGTTTCGGATCCGCAGAGCCGGTTCGTGGAGGAGGAAGCGCGTACGGCCCTTGATGCCGGGCGCAAGGTCCTGCCCGTGGTCCTCGGAAACGCCAGGATGCCGGACGCGCTGCGGGACATTTATCCGCGGTTTGAGATGCCCGAATCGAAGAACGTCACCGGTCTCGCCAACCGTCTGGCCGCCATGGTCAAGGACATGGTCGTGCCGGAGGAAAAGTAGGGACCGTCTTTCGAACGAACAGGAGACAGCCATGAATCTCACGGAGCAAGTGCGTTGCGAGGTCAGCCAGTCGATTCATACCCTGCGGCGGCGATACGCCAACACGGCGGACGCGGCTGAACGGAAGAGCCTCGCGAAGCTGATCGCCGGGTTGGGCAAAAAGCTGGCGCTTCTGGACCAGGCCACTCTCCTCGGCGCTGCGGACATCCTCGCCGACAGCGGCGTCGAGCTGGAAAAGGCGGTTGCCGCCGCCAAATCCGGTCCTTTCGACGGCTACCTCGCGGCGCTGGAGACGCACCTGCAGAATCTTTACACCCTGTCCGGGGTCATGCATGAAAGCGAAAGCCTGCTCCCGGCGCGGGAGGAAGCCGGGACACCGAAAGCCCGGCCCGTCCGGGCGAGGCGTGCCTCCGGCGCCCGGCGGGCGGCGCGGGCGGCCGATGCGCCGCTGGCGGTCAAGGACTACAGCGTGCTCCAGGCGGAGTATGAAGCGTATTACGCCGCCTGCACGGTACGGCCGGAGCATGCGGGCAACGTCGCCTACTACGTCAAACAGCTCAAACGGGGCCGGTCGGTCTACGCGCAGGTGGGGGAGGATCTCAACGGCATCCCCTGGATGTTCATCGGCGTGATCCACGGCATGGAGTGCGGGTTCAACTTCGCCGGGCATCTGCACAACGGCGACTCGCTCCAGGCCCGCACCGTGCGCGTGCCCGCGGGGCGGCCGGCGGCCGGATCGCCGCCGTTCACCTGGCGGCAGAGTGCGGTGGACGCGTTGACGATGAAACGATTCCACGAGGTCGGCGACTGGTCGACTCCGCACATGCTCTACCTGCTCGAAAAGTACAACGGCTTCGGCTACCGCATGCGGCGCCTGCCCACGCCCTACCTGTGGAGCTTTTCCAACCTCTACGAGAAGGGCAAGTTCGTCCAGGACGGCCGGTACGACCCCGAGGCCGTCAGCAAGCAATGCGGGGCCGCACTGATGCTCAAGGAGGTGGCGGAGGGCTGAGCGCCGGCCGAATAAGGACCGCGAATGGGCCAGCCGGCTCGCCGATGCCCTGGAGGCCTGCGGCTGGAGCGTGTGGTGGGACCGCCACATTATTGCCGGGCAGGCCTTCGATGAGGCGATCGAGCGCGAGCTGGAAGGGGCCAAATGCGTTGTCGTGCTCTGGTCGGATGATTCGATTGCCTCGGAGTGGGTGAAGAACGAGGCTGCCGCCGCGGCGGATCGCGGGGCGCTCATTCCGGCAAAAATCGATCGTACCAAGCTGCCACTGGAGTTCAGACGCAAGCAGACTGTAGACCTATCCGACTGGAATGGCGATGTCGGGCACGACGGGTTTCAGGCGCTGTGCAACGGCGTTGCGGCCAGGGCGGCCCCGCGCCGGGGAGAGGGCGCCTGCCTGCCGGCTGCCAGGCCATCTTCCGGGGCTCGCCGAAAATCCCCCTGGTTATGGGCTATCGTCGGCGGGGTGGCCATCGTGCTGGGCGGGGCTGGTTATTGGGGCTGGATGGCGGCCGACCGGAAGCCTGCCGGGATTGAAGCCGTTCGGGAGATTGACCTGTCCGGATTGGCGGAGGGCGTCTACCTCGGCGATGTCGTCTCCGACGCCGGCGG
>JALOPB010000348.1 GCA_025454115.1 Desulfobacterales bacterium
CCGGCTTCCCCCTCGCCTTGCGCTTTTTCCAAAAACCGCTATGATGGGCCGCTAAAAAAGCCGAAACGCCGTTTTCTTTTCATAATTTCAAATGCAGATTTCCAAAGACACACTGGCCGGCCGAACGATCGTTGCGATCGTCTATATTGCCGTGATCTTGCTCTTGGCGGCGGGAATCCTGCTGGGCGTCTGGACTGCTCGGGAGATGAACGCCGTGGTGACCGACCAGTTCAACGCCCAGCAGATGGCCATCGCCCAAACGGCCAAGGCCCGCATCGAGAGCGAAATCGAGGAAATCAAACGCGACCTTTATTTCCAGGCCCACGCCATCCGGGAGAAAACGGAGGATCCCCGGAAGATCGCCGACGCCCTCCAGCCGGGCATGATGCAGCTGCCGGTAAGCATGGTTCGCCGGGTGGAGGTCGTTGATCGTTCGAGCGGCCGCGTCCACCCACACGGTGCGGTTCGCCCCTCAGGCGGAGCCCGCCTTTTGGATCTCGCCGGTGTCCGTCGACGCGACGGTCATGGAGTTGATGATAGCGGTCCGTTTAGGACCCGACACTGAACGGATGCTGGTGTTTCATCTCAGCGTCTCGGCGCTGCTGTCTGCCATCGTCAAGCCGATTCAATCCGGCAAGACCGGATACGCCTGGGTCATCGACCCGCAGGGCCGCTTCATCTTCCACCCGAACCCGGATTTTTTCGGACGCGACGCGTTCTCGGTCCGCGATGAAAAATTCCCGGACCTCTCCAACGAGCCCATCCACTTTATCCAAAGGGAAAAAATGCTCAAGGGCGAGCAGGGAACGGGCTGGTACTACTCGGCCTGGCACCGCGGCTACACCGGGCCGACCAAGAAACTGATCGCGTTTTGCCCGATCAAGATCGCCGACGCACCTCCCCGCTTCTGGTCGGTGGCCGTCGTGGCGCCGCAGTCCGAGGTCGAGGACGCCTTGAGCCAGGGGTCTCTCCGGCTGCTGCTGCTGCAGGGAGTGGTGGTGTTAGCCGTTATTCTCGGCGCAGCGGCCATCATCTGGCTGGAAAACCGCTGGTCGAGCGTCCTGGAGGCCAAAGTCATAGCGAAGACGGACGCCCTGGCCAAGTCCGAAGAAAAATATCGCTCGCTCATCGAAAGCGCCGAAGATCTCATCTTCACGGTGGACCGCGACATCCGCTTTCAGTCCCTGAACACCTTCACGGCCAAATTCTTCGGCGGCACGCCGGAACGTTTTGTCGGCCAATCCATCTCCAGTGCGTTTCCGGAAGCGGTGGCCGCGCACCAGGCCGAATTGATCGCCCAGGTGCAACGTACCGGCAAAAGCATCCGGGAAGAGTTCGAGCTGCCGATCGGCGAACGCTTCGCCTGGATCAGCGCCAACTTCATGCCCGTCAAGACCGATGCCGGCGAGGTCGGCTCCATTCTCTGCATTGCGCGGGACATCACCGAGACCAAGAACCTGCAGCGCCATCTGGTGAATGCCGAGAAACTCGCCAGCCTGGGAACTCTTGCGGCCGGCGTGGCGCATGAGATCAACAATCCTCTGGGTGTGATCCTGGGATTCTGCGAGCTGCTGCTGCGCAAGGCTCCCAAGGACAGTCAGCAGTTTGAGGACCTGAAGACCATCGAACGCCAGGGGTTGCTCTGCAAGGAGACCGTCGAAAACCTGCTCTCCTTTGCACGGGCGGAGAAGCAGCCCCTGGACTACTCCAATCTCAACACATGCATCGAGGAGATCACCAAGATCGTCCGCCACTTGCTCAACAAAAACGATATCACTCTCGTGCTGGACATCGAGGAGCGCCTGCCGCTGGTCAAGGCCGATGCACGCCAGCTGCAGCAGGTGTTTCTCAACTTGATCACCAACGCCATGGCGGCCATGGAGAACGGCGGGAGGCTGACCATCCGAAGTTTCCTGGAGCGATCTACCCGACGCGCCGTCGTTCAGTTCCATGACACCGGCGTCGGTATTCCGCCGAATCACATCGACCACATTTTCGAACCCTTTTTCACCACCAAGCCCGAGGGCAAGGGCACCGGCCTTGGGCTGTTCGTGAGCTACGGCATCATCACGAGCTATGGAGGAACCATGGAATGCGTCAGCTCTCCGGCCACGGCCCTCGGTAAACAGCCGGGGACGACGTTCACCATCAAGCTACCGACCGGCTCGGTAGATAACTTGGCAAAAAATTGAGCGACAGACAGCACGAATGCCAGGGTTCAGGGTTCGGGGTTCAGGAAATGAGAAGCTGAGCCCTGAACCCTGAACCCCGAACCCTTGCGACCCTGTCAGCCAAATGGGAGACTCGGCTATGCCCGCCCGCATCTTGATCGTTGACGACGAAAAAGACATGCTCGCCCTGCTGCGGCGCATGATCTCGGAAGAACGGGATTACGAAGTCATCACCGAAAACGATCCGAAGCGGGCCCTTGAGCGCTTCCGGTCCCAGCCGGTTGAGCTCGTCATGACCGATCTCAAGATGCCCGGCATGGACGGCATCGTCCTGCTCGAAGCCGTCAAGAAGCTCCAGCCGAAAACGGCGGTCGTCGTCCTCACCGCATTTGCCACCATCGAGACGGCGGTCGAAGCCACCCAGAAGGGAGCCTTCGACTATATCACCAAACCCTTCCGCCAGGAACGCATCCTGCACACCGTGGACAAGGCTATGCAATGGCAGGAGATGGTGCAGGAAAACCTGGCCCTGCGCCAGGCCCTGGCGGAAAAGGAGGGCTTTGCATCGCTGGTGGGTGCCTCGCCGGTCATGCGCGACATCTTCGAACGCATCCGCCAGGTCGCCCCCACCATGGGGACGGTGTTGATCACCGGCCCCAGCGGCACCGGCAAGGAGCTGGTCGCACGGGCCATCCATCAGCACAGCCTGCGCAGCCAGAAGAAAATGGTCACGGTGAACTGCACCGCCATCCCTCCGGACGTCCTGGAAAGCGAGCTCTTCGGGCATGTAAAAGGAGCCTTCACCGGCGCCTGGAAAGAAAAGAAGGGTCTCGTGGAGGAGGCCCATGAGGGCACGCTCTTCCTCGACGAGATCGGCGACCTGTCGCCGCACCTGCAGACCAAGCTGCTGCGGCTGCTGCAGGAAGGCGAGTACAAGCCCGTCGGCAGCGTCGTGACCAAGATGGCTGACCTGAGGATCGTCGCCGCCACCAACCACGACCTCAAGACCGACATCCGCGAGAAGCGCTTCCGCGAAGACCTCTACTACCGGTTGAACGTCATCCAGTTCGAGCTGCCCCCCTTGCGGGAGCGCAAGGAGGACATCGCCCTGCTCAGCCGGCACTTTCTGGCCAAGTATGCCGCCGTCAACCGCAAGGCCGTCACGGACATTTCGCTGGAGGCTTTGCAGGCGCTGATGTCCTACGAGTTTCCCGGCAACGTGCGTGAGTTGGAGAACATCATCGAACGCGGCGTGATCTTCTGCCCCGGTCACAGCCTTACGGTCGCAGACCTGCAGATGGAACCGGTGCCGGCCGCCGCCTTGCCGCTGAGCCAGGATCAGATGGCCGAGATGCCGTTCCGCGAAGCCAAGGAGCGCGCCATCCAGTATTTCCACTCGCAGTACATCCGCCGCCTGCTCGAACAGCACGGCGGCAACATCAGCCGCGCGGCGGACGCGGCCGGCATCCAACGCCAATACCTGCACCGGCTGATCAAAGAGGCGGGAATCGAAGCTACCGAGTTCAAGTCGCAATAAGAAATGAAGCGCAACGCCGAGATCGGTTTTTTTACAAAGCCATCAATTTTACTTCGCCGGCAGCTCCAGTCCGATCTCCTGAAAGGCATCCTCCAACCGGATCATCCCGACGACATGCCGGTTCCGGACCACGGCGATGCGATTCAGATTGTGACTCACCATCAGTTCGATCGCCCGGGTGATCTTCTCGCCGATGTCCACGCTGGG
>JALOPB010000349.1 GCA_025454115.1 Desulfobacterales bacterium
CCCCCGATGGACGGAACACCATACCCCTTTAGCGGGAAATAGATCCGCCGGTCGAACCTCTCGGAGACATAGCGTTGCTCCAGGATCTCGGCCCAGTTCACGATTTGGGTCCGGCCTTCGGTCAAGCCGATTTCTCCGTCCCGTACGCGCCGCTCGAACTGCTGCCAGCGGTCGCTGTTAAGGGCGTCGTCGGCCAGGCCACCGTTTTGGGCGATCAGGAAAAGACCCAGCACTGCCAGTGAACCCATCAGGAATTGGTTCCAGGAATTGCGATTCAAGCGAAGATGCTTTCGGCCAGCTCCCGGCGCAGCCGCCGGGAGTGTTCTTCGATGGTGGCGAAGATCGCCGCAGCGCCTTCGGTGGTCGACATGCGGGGTTTCAAGGCGGTGTAGAAGTCTTTTTCGACCGTGTTCAGTCGATTGAGGGTCAGCAGAAAGTCGGTGCGGTTGCGGTAGGCCGAGCGCACCAGGCTTTCGAAGGTGTCGCCGTTGGCGGTGAGCAGGTCGGTATAATAGTCGAAAAGCGCTTTCAACCAGGCTGCATAGGGCTTTTCGAGGGCATCCAGCAGCCCGGATTGCCGGGCGATCTGATCGATGTCGGGTTTGACGTCGGTCTCGATGGCCTCGACCGCCAGATCCACGGCTTTCCGGCGGGTGGTCATGAACTCCCGGTCGAAGTTCATGCGGCCGGTCTTGTACTTCTGCATGCGGTAGATGAAATAGAGGAACAGCAGCGGAATGAGCACCATCCAAAAATGGACCTTGGGCTTCTCGAACACGGCCGCGCCAATGGCGTTGGCAAACATCAGTTCGCGCTGGAGGACCAGCTCTTTTTTGCGATCCAGGATCTTCATGGGTATCCGCAGAGGGTTACGTATTGGGTTCGATTGGGCGACAAACCGGGGCTCGCAGAACGGCAGCTAGTTCCCATGAGGCACGTAATCGAGGCTGTCGCGGATGCGTTCCGATCCTTCGGCCGGTTCTTCGAAGTCCGTATAATAAACGGCGGTGGCCCGCAGACCGCGTTCATCGATCGCGCGGGCCATGTGCCTGGCGCCGGGCAGGAGTTGAGCGAGCGACCCGCCCACGAATATCAGCGCCCAGATCAGGGCAAATCCGAGGATCAGTTTCAGCCAGGGCGAAAACATCGACTGCGGGGCCGAGACCCCGCAGTCGATGTTTTCAGCGGTTGCGCATTTTATGCTCATGCCGTTAGATCGCGGCGGTGATCTCCGGGAACACGATGTAGAACATGATGTAGCCGACCAGCAGGGTGAAGGCGAGCTGGAAGGTCTGCCCGAAGACGTAGAGGGTAATGGGCTTGCCGCCCTTGAAGTACTGGCCGAACTCCCTGAAGTTGGTCTCGAGGCCGATGCAGGTGAAGGCGAGCGCGAAGAACCACTCGCGGGCGATACGCGTAAAGCCGCGCAGCACGCCGTGGTCGATCATGACATTGCTCATATCCTTGCCGACGCTCTGGTCGATGATTGAAAAAATGATCGAGGCGGCGATGAAGCCGATGACGAACTTCGGGAAGCGGTACCAGATTTCCCACCAGCTCACGCTGGTGCCGGGCTTGCAGTCCACCTTGGCGCACCAGTACACGGCCACGGCGAACGCCACAACGCCGATCAGCACGTTCTGGATCATCTTGATGGTCGCCGCGACATAGAGGGCCTTCGGACCCAAGAAGGCGCCGGCCGCGGCCACCGCACCCGTGGAGTCGATGGTGCTGCCCATCCAGGCGCCGGCCAGGATCTCCGGCATTCCGACCGCCTTGGCGAAGGCCGGCTGGCCCACCATGCAGATGGCCGTGAAGACCATGGACAGGCCGATGGCGAGCGTCAGCTCCTCCTTCTTGGCGCGGCAGGCCGCGGCGGTGGCGATGGCCGCGGAGACGCCGCAGACCGACATGTCGGACGAGATGGTGATGTTCAGGGTCTTGGACGGCATCTTGACGATCTTCTGGCCGAACCAATAGGTCAGGATCAGGGTGACCGGCGTGCAGATCCAGGCGATGAAGATGCCCGGCTTGCCGATGGCCAGGATCTTGTTGAAGAGGATCTCGGCGCCGAGCAGAACGAGGCCCGTTTTGATGTAGTATTCGGTGCAGACCGCCGGCATCATCCACTTGGGGGTGCCGATCGTGTTGCTGATGAGCAGGCCGAAGACGATGGCCCACAGCGGAAAGCCGAAACCCCAGTATTTCATCAGTGCCTGGGTTTCGGCCATGTAAGCCAGGATGGCCAGAGCGAAGACCGCCGGGAAGCCGACGACGAACTGTCCGAACGGGACGCCCATGATGGCCTTGCCGATGCCGAAGAAAACCGCCAGGATGATGCAAAGGCCGATCAGATAGGGGATTCGATTATAGGATTTGACCTTGACCTTGCCGTCTGCTTTGGAAGCCGCGTCCTTGGCCTTCTGCCAGGCATTGATCTCTTTTTCAGCCGCCGCGTTGAGAGTGGTGTCCTTGAATCCGGCGGCCGCGGCTGCGGCCTGGGCGGTCTTGGCGCTGGCCAGGGCGGCGTCAGCGGCGGCTTTGGCCTTGTCCGCCGCCTCCTTGAACGGCGCGCCCATGGCCTTGGCGGTTTCCTCGCTGCGGTAGAGCGCGTCGATCGGGTTGGTATTCCAGTCGCTGGGAGCGGACAGGAAACTCTGGATGGTCTTGGCGAAATCCTGATTGGTGGCCCGGACGCCGCGTTTGGCGGATGAGGCATTATGCCATTCGATGGTCTTGAACGGCGCCTTGGCGGCCTCCTCCTTCATGGTGGCATTGTACTTGGGGATTTCAGCCGCTTTTTCCGGCGGCCGCGGCAGGTAGATGAGCAGCCCGACGATGAGAAGGAAGAAGCCCATCCAGACGGCCATCCAGTCTTCTTTCTTGTAAAGATCCCTAAGCGTGGTCTTGCCGCTTTCGATGACCACGTAGTCCGGTTCCGCTTGCGGCTGCGCCTTGATTTCAGCCATGAGATTCCTCCCTTGTTTTATTTGAGCGTTCTTGACCTGTCGCTGAATCGTCGTGCACTGCGAATGAAGGATGGCTCATTAATTTTACCTTTCGAAAATTGCAAATATTCAATGGCATGTCAAGCTTTTAGGAGTCTGATACGGGAAGCTCCACTCGAAAGAGCGCGCCGGATGGAAGACTGCTTTCAACGGTGATGTCCCCCCCGTGGGCGCGGGCCACGGCGCGGGCGAAGCTCAGGCCCAAGCCGGCTCCTACCTGAGAGCGGCTGGGATCGCCGCGGTAGAAGCGCTCGAAGATGTGCGGCCGGTCCTTTTCGGAAATGCCCACCCCGGAGTCCCGGACGGCAATGCAAACGGAGCGGTCCGGATTCGGTTGAAGCGATACGATTACCGAGCCGCCTTTAGGGGTATACTTGATGGCATTATCCAGGAGGTTCCCCAGCATGCGTTGGATGAGGCGGACATCCCCGGAGATTTCAAACCGTGCCGGGGCTTCCCAGGTCAGCGCAACCTGTTTGTCTTCCGCCAGGGACTGGAAAAGCCCGCAGGCGTCCCGCACCACGGCAGCCAGGTCCAATCGCGTGAACTCCGGCCGGGTCACCCCGGCCTCGCTGCGCGAGATGAACAGCATGGTGTTGATCATTTC
>JALOPB010000057.1 GCA_025454115.1 Desulfobacterales bacterium
CACCGCCGGCCCCTGGACGCCCAGGCCAAGGAGACCACGCGCTGCTCGGCCTGCCACCAGGAATCCTTCCGGCCGGACCAGCCCGAACGCCTCGGGCTGAAGGCCGCCTTTCACCAGCAGTGCACCGGCTGCCACCAGGAAATGAAGAAAGGCCCGACCGACTGCCTGGGCTGCCACCGCAAGAACGTGCCGGACCATAAGGAGCTGGTGAAGCTTCCGGAAAAGCCTGAGCCGAGCCAGGTGACCCAGGAGTGTCTGCGCTGCCACAAGGCCGCCGGTGAGGATATGCTTCAGACCGCGCATTGGCTTTGGAAAGGGCCGTCGCCTTACACGTTGAACCGCAGCAAGCATGTCAATCACGGCAAGGCCACCACCGCCGTGAACAATTTCTGAATCAGCATCCACAGCAACGAGGCTCGTTGCACCAGTTGTCACGCAGGATACGGATACCGAGACGAAACCTTTGATTTTAGCGATATGACCAAAATCGACTGCCTGGTGTGCCATGACCGCTCCGGCACCTACAAGAAAGTTCCAACCGAGGCCGGCATGCCCGATCCCAAGGTGGACTTGGTCAAGGTGGCCAAAAGTGTGGGCCGCACCAGCCGCATGACCTGCGGCGAATGCCATTTCAACGGCGGCGGCGGGGAGGCCGTCAAGCACGCGGACATGTCCCGCCAGCTGCTCGACCCCGAGCGCAGCTGCGACGTGCACATGGGCGGCTACGATTTCCAGTGCTCGGAATGCCACCGCACCCGCAACCACAAGATCGCCGGCCGCAGCACGTCGGTGCCCGTCGCCGAAGGCGGCTTCAGCTGCGAAAACTGCCACGGCGAAAAGCCGCACTTCGGCGAGGGGTTGCTGATCCACCATCTCAACAAACATGCCGAGACCATCGCCTGCAACACCTGCCATTCGCCGGTGTACGCCAAATGCAAGCCGACCGTCGCCGGCTGGGACTGGTCCAAGGCTGGCGACAAGAGTCGGAAGCCCAAAAAGGACAAGTACGGAATGGACGACTACAACTGGATGAAGGGCGAGTTTGTCTGGATCGAATCCGGCAAGCCGAACTACACCTGGTACAACGGCTCCATGAAGCGCGTGCTCTTAGGTGACAAGGTGGATGCAGATGCGCCAATGGTCAACATCACCGAACCGGTGGGCTCGATCAAGGACCCCGGCTCCAAGATCTCACCCTTCAAGTTCATGGAGGGCACCATGGCGGTCGATCTCGAACACCGCCACCTGATGGTGCCGCACCTGTTCCCCAAGAACAAGGAGGACACGACCGCTTATTGGAAGCACCTGGATTGGCAGAAGGCCTACACCGCCGGCATGCAGGCGGCGCATCTGCCATACAGCGGCAAGTACAAATGGATCAACACCCGCATGTACTGGGGCATCGAGCACGAGGTGATGCCGGCCGACATGGCGCTTTCCTGTGTGCAGTGCCACGAGAGTCTGAAGGGCGAACTCACCTGCAACCGCTGCCACCAGGACAACAAGAACGTGGACTTCAAGAAGATCGCTCAGAAAGGCACCGACTTCAGCTACATGGCCTCGAAGGGCCGGGACGTCAGCCACTTGATCGGAAAGACCGACTACATCGACTTCAAGGCGTTGGGCTACAAGGGCGATCCGATCATCCATGGCGGTCGTTTCAAGAAGCTCCCCATGGGGTACAAGCCGCAATAAATATCAAGCCGCCGGGATCTATCCGGTCCCGGCGGCTTGGTATTTTACAGGAAGCTGGCCGGGATCTTAGGCCATCGGCTGATTCAATGCTATCAGCTGATGTTTTCAACCGGCGCATGAAGCCTAACCGTCCTCAGCAGGTGCCGATCGACCATAATTCAGATGCATGCGCAAAGGTTTCTACGCTTTTTTCTGCTGTTCTTTCTCCACCACGCAATAAATTCCTCCGCCGGCCATGAGCGGACCGCGACACAGATTGTCAGACAGGCAGGCCGCCTTTCGCTGATCCCCCGACGCCCAACGTGCCACCAAATTCGGTTCGCGAATGAAGGGTCTGCTCATGGAAAAATAATCGGCATAACCGTCAGCGTGCAGCTTCTCGGCCAGCTGCACGGAACGGATGCCCCCCACCAGGATCAGCGGCACGGCCAGTTTTTCCTTGAACGCCTTGGCCGCTTTCCGCCAATAGGCTTCTTTTTCCTCGGAGTCGATGTCCTTGCGGCAATGATCGCCGGTGACGACCGTCCCTCCGCTCAATTCGATGGCGTCGACCCCGGCACGCTCCAGCATCAATGCAGCCTGCAGGGAATCGTTCACCGTCAGGCCGCCGTCAATGACGTCTTCCGAATTCATCTTGATCAAGATGGGGAAGTCGCTGCCCACATGGCTGCGCATCGTTGCCAGGATTTCTAAAACGGCTTTGGCTCGATGGGCGATATCCCCACCGTATGCGTCGGTGCGCCTATTAAAAGCGGGGGAAAGAAACTGGTTGATCAAAAATCCGTGAGCGCCATGAATTTGGATGGCATCGAATCCCGCTGCTTTGGCCCTTCGGGCCGCCTGCCCGAAGGCCTCGATGATCGCTTGAATATCCTCGGCCGTCATCACCCGGCCTCCGGAGCCGACATAGCCGTCCACCTTTGAAAGCACCACCGGCGGCAGGCCGGTCACCTTTTCGTTGGATAAAATGCCGGCATGCGATAGCTCGACGGCCACGCGCCCGTTGTGTCGATGAACGGCATCCGTCATCGCCCGCAGGCCGGGGATGAAGGTGTCGTCGGATAGACCCAATTGACGCGGCGATCCCATCCCATCCCGCCGGACATAGGTGTGGCTGGTAATGATCAATCCCACCTCTCCCCTGGCCAGTTGAACATAAAGCTCTTGGAGCTCGGGGGTGCAGGTACCGTCGGCAGCGGCCATCCCTTCCCATGTGGCTGAACGCACAAACCGGTTGGCCAGCGTCATTCCGTTGATGGTGGTCGCCTGAAAAAGCTTAGACATGGGCTTCTTCCCTTTCTGCTATGCGGTGATTTCAAACTGCCGGCGCCCCTGCGTGTAAAGATCGTTACCATGGCAGTCGTTGACGACGATGACGGGCAGGTCCACGACGGTCAGCCTGCGGATGGCTTCGGGTCCCAAATCGTCGTAGGCAATCGTTTGGGAGGCTTTTATTGCCATGGACAGCAGGGCGCCGGCCCCTCCGGTAGCGGCAAAGTAGACGGCCTTGTTCGTCTGTATGGATTGAACCACCTCGGGGCCCCTTTGCCCTTTGCCGATCATACCCTTAAGGCCTCGGTCCAGAAGCGCGGGAGTGTAAGGATCCATCCGGTAGCTGCTGGTAGGCCCAGCCGAACCCAGTGCCATGCCGGGTTTGGGAGGTGCGGGACCCACGTAGTAAATGACGCTTCCTCGGAGGTCGAAGGGAAGTTCTTTCCCTTGGCGAATCAACTCGATCAGGCGTTTATGGGCGGCATCGCGGGCGGTGAAGACGGGTCCGCTCAAAAGGACACGATCGCCCACTTTCAGTTGCATGACCCCATACTCTAACAGTGGCGTCTGGATCCGGACCGGGGTGTCCATGGTTTATATTACTCCGGCCATAAAATATGTTCAATGCGGCCATATCCCTCATCGGCGGGGCGGGTTTTCGGCCGCAGCGCGCCGCAACCATCCGTTCCACGAACCAGCGTGCGGCAGCAAGCCCGCATCAGATGGCTCCGGACAGCCCCGGAGGACCGATGCCCACGCAGCCGCCAGCCGTCTCTGCCTGTGCGCGGTTCCTCTATACGGCTGGGGGGCGTGGCAGGGTCGCATGAAAAATTGGTTGCGGTGCGCTGCGGCCGAAAACCCGCCCCGCCGAACCTCAGCTCAAGTTGAACCTGTTCACTTGCCGGAGTAATGACTACCCTCTCATAGGACCGCCGATTTGCAGCGGTGGCTGTGGCATTGCAAATTGACGGCAACCGGCAGACTGCCGATATGAGTGGGAAAGGTTTCGATGTGCACGGCCAACGCGGTGACGCGGCCGCCCAGCCCCTGGGGGCCGATTCCGGTCTGGTTGATGGCGCACAGAAATTCCTGCTCCAGCTTCGCGATGGCCGGATCGGGATGCTGCCGTCCGACCGGCCGCAGCAGCGATTTTTTGGCGATAAGGGCGCATTTTTCGAAATTACCCCCGATCCCAACGCCGACGATGAGGGGCGGACAGGGGTTGGCGCCGGCTTCGCGGACCCGGTTGACCACGAATTCCCGGACGCCCACCAATCCGGCTCCGGGATGGAAAAGCACCACCCGGCTCATGTTTTCGCCGCCGAAACCCTTGGGAAGGACATCGATCTTGACCTGATCGCCGGGCACCAAGTCCAGGTGCACGATCGCGGGCGTGTTGTCCCCTAAATTTTCGCGGCGGACGGGATCCAGGGTCGATGGCCGCAGGAACCCCTCGGCATATCCCTGGCGTACGCCTTCGTCGATGGCGGCGGTGAGCGGGGCCCCCGCGAAGTGGACATCCTGGCCGATCTCGACGAAAACGACGGCCATGCCGGCATCCTGGCAGAGCGAAATCGATTCCTGCCGTGCAATCCGTGCATTGTCGATCAGTTGTCTAAATACGTCTTGGCCCTGAGGAGATACTTCTTGCGCCAGGCCCTGCGCGTAGGCCTCCAGAACATCATCGTTCAGAACGGTGGTGGCCTCGATGCAAAGCTGCTTGACGGTGCGGGTGACGAGTGCGGTGTCTATCTCACGGATCGCCATAGCCCTTGCCTACGAGAGAGCCCCCTCCGGTTTCCACGCCACTCTCAGCTCGACAAGCTTTTTAGCCGGCGGCCGCCCCTGTTCATCCCAGCCCCGGGCCTGATAGTACAGGTTCCGCGCCGCCAGAAACCGCTTCTCGTCCACCCGGGCCCCGCCCGGCTGGCCGTCATCGAGATCCTCGGTAAGGAACCGGGCCGGCAACGTGTCCGCTTCCACGCCTTCACGCAGGTTGTAAAGCCGCTCCAGCGTCCAGATCCGCTCGCCGATCCGTTTGAGGTCCTCCAGCGCGAGGTTCGCGCCGGTCAGGGCGTTATAGAGTTCGGTCAGCACCGGCCAGGTATAGCCGGCGTTGCGCATCCCGAACTTGCAGGTCAGGAGGGAGTCGGCGATTGCCAGAAAATGCTCCTTGTCGACGAGGGTGCCGATATGGGCCTCGAAGCCCTTTTCCTGGAATTCGCCGGCAAAGAGTTCATTGACGTAAAGCTGGGCCCGCAGATGGCAGGCGCCGCGGCTGCTGGTCGCCAGAGAAAACCCGGTCCCGAAGGATCGCCGCGATTCATAGCCGGGATACTCCTGCCCCTTGGCGTGGATCACCCGGGCCAATGCTGGAGGCCCCCATTGGGCGGCCGCGCGGTAAGAGCCTTCCGCCAGCACGTCCCCGATTCCCCGGCGGGCCGCGATCTTTGGGATCAACGCCATGATGGATTCATGCTGCCCCCATCGCATGGAGGTGCCGTCCAGGTCGGCGGGAGTGATGATGCCCGACTCCTGCAGGTCCATGAGCCAGGCGAAGATGTTGCCGCAGGTGATGGTGTCCATCCCCAGGTCGTTGCACAGCAGATTGGCCATGAGAATGGACTCCAGATTGGAGTTGCCGCAGTTGGAGCCGAAGGACATCAACGTCTCGTATTCCGGCCCCTCCACCTCTTGCAGCTGATAGGGGCCGTCTTTCACCTGGTGGACGTTTCCGCACTTGAGCGGACAGGTGAGGCAACCGCGGTCCTTGACAAAGTACCGGTCCTTGAGGGCCTGAGCGTTGATGAGGGCGGCGTCCGCGAAATAGCCGCCGCGGAAGTTGCGGGTCGGCAGGGTGTGCTTGGTGTTGAAAAAGTCGAACGCAATGGAAGAGCCGAATTTGGCGAACGCCGGAGCGGCCTCCACGGCTTTCTTGCCGCCCTGGCTGGAAATGGCCTTGACGTGATCTTTGTCGAAAAATTCCGTGCCGATCTTGCCTTTCACCACGATGGCTTTGAGCTTCTTGCTGCCCATGACGGCCCCCACCCCGCCGCGCCCGGCCGCGCGGTGCCCGTTCATGAGGGTCGCGAACCTGACCCGGCTCTCACCGGCCGGGCCGATGCACACCACTTCGCCGCCGTCGTGGTCCGCTTTGAGTGTTGCTTCCGTGGCAAAGACCCCCTGCCCCCAGAGATGGCCGGCGTCTTTGAGGACGGCCCGGCCTTCTTCCAAAACCAGATAGCACGGCTGCGCTGCGGCACCGGTGACCACCAACGCGTCGAATCCCGCCCGTTTGAACGCCGGGCCCCACTTGCCGCCGCAATGGCTGGCCGCTGCCAGCCCGGTCAGCGGCGATTTAGTGGTCACATTGAAAAAGGCGGAGAAAACCCCGGCACCGGTGTAAGGCCCGGTCGCCAGAATGAGAGGGTTTTCCGGAGCCAGAGGGTCGACTCCGGCCGGGGCCAGCTGCGTCAATAGCAAGACCCCCAGCCCCCGGCCGCCCAGTACGTCTTGGATCATCTCGCCGTTCGTGGCCTTCACCGCCACCGTTCGGCGCGTCAGATCCACCCAAAGGGTATGTCCCGTATATCCGTTCATGGCCAGTGCCCTCCAAAGAATTAGGAATCGGTCGGTCTATCGGGCTTCCATCATATTCGGTACAAAGGTCACGATCTCCGGAAATGCGATGATCAGCGCCATGACGAGCGCCTGCCAGATCAGGAAATAAACCGCACCGCCGAAGACTTCGCTGGTCGTAACGCACGGCCCGGCCACGGCCTTGACCGTGTAGACGTTCATGCCGACCGGTGGCGTGATGACGCTGACCTCGCACAGCGTGATCACGATCAGCCCGAACCATACGGGGTCCCACTGGTAGGCGGCAACGATCGGCATGACCGCCGGAAGCGTGATGATGAGCATGGAGACCGGGTCGATCATGCAGCCGATGATCACATAAAGGAAAATGATCAACAGCAGCACGAAAATCGGAGGCATGCTCAATCCCACGACGAATTTGACGAATGCGTCGATGGCCCCCGATGAGCTGAGGACGAAGGAGAAAAGATTGCCGAAGGTGATGATGATCAGCAGCGAGCAGGAGAGCATGCCGGCCTGCAGCACTGCCTGGTAGAAACCGCGCAGGGAAAAACGCCGGCGCAGGACCAAGACGACGATGGCGCCGGCCGATCCGATGGCCCCGGCGGCGGTGGAGGTGAACCAGCCCATGAAGAGCCCGCCGATCACCAGCATGATCAGAAAGGAGATCGGCAGGATCCCCTTCAGGGCGATGAGTTTTTCTCTGAAGGTGATGATCTCTGCGTCCGGCGGCGGCACCAGATGGGGTTTGAACTTTGCGGCCGTCTGGATCCCCAGGCCGTAGGCCAGCGCGGTCAGGGCGCCGGGCACCACGCCCCCGACCAGCAGTTTGTTGATCGGCTGTGAGGTGATCAGCCCATATAAAATCATCAGAATGCTGGGAGGGATCATGCACGCCAGCGCCCCGGCAGCCACGATGCAGCCGGAGGCCAGTTGCTTGTTGTACCCTTTGGCAAGCATCTGCGGCAAGGCGATCCGTGTGAAGATGGAGGCGCTGGCGATCGTGGACCCCGAGCAGGCCCCGAACAGCGCGCAGCCGTAGTTGGTGGCCAGGAGCATGCCCCCGCGCATGCGGCCGAGCCATTTGCTGGCCGCATCGAAGAGATCGCCGCTGATTCCGGCCTGAAAGGCCAGCTCGCCCATGAGAATGAACATGGGCACGCAGGAGAGCGCATAGCTCTCCATGGCGCCGTACAGAATGGTTTTGACGAAGGAGCAGGCGGCGGTCCAGTTGAGATTGAAAACAATCCCGAAAAAGCCCGCCAGCCCCAAACTGAACGCCACCGGGATCGACAAGAGCACCATCGCCATCATGGGCAGGAACCAGACCATTTCAGCCTCACGTATTGTCGTCGTCAGTTATTTCACAGATCTTTTCTGCTGCCGCGGGCGGGTTTTTCAATTGCCCCAGCGTACGGACCAGTTCGATGATCAGTTGGATGGTAACCAGCCCCGTTGCGATGGGGATCATGACCTTGGCGGGGTACATGGGCACCCCTACGTTTCCCCCGGTGTGCTCCCCGATTTTGACGCTGTGGATGGCCATGGGAACCGTGAGCCACGTCAGAAGCCCGAACAGGAAAAGCCCGCACGGCTGCGTCAACAGCTGCAGGAGCACGCGCGCCTTGGGGCTCAACCGGTTGACCAAGAGGTCGATGACGATGTGGCGTTTTTTAACCTGGACGCTTAACAGAAACGCACAGACCGAAATGGGCATGATCGACATGATCAATTCGGTGGCGCCGGGAAAGGGCAGTTGCAGCAGCTTGTCGGCGACCACGTCCGCAATGGTCACGACCAGCATCAACAAGAGTACAAAGGCTCCGATGACGCTCAAGCCCCATGCGATGCGATCCATTATCCTATCGATCATGATGATGGTCCTTCTTCAACTCCGGATGTGCCGACCTTAGGGAAGGCCTGCGGCCGGCATCGGGAAACCCGCGGCGCGATCGTCACCGGTGGTGTAAAAAGAGTCGGCGTTCTCAGGATCATTTGAAAACGCCGACCGTGGCTGCTCGTTTGGACGGATTTATTTTTTTCGAACGCGGCCGATGGCCTGGTCCCAGAGTTTGATGACCTCTTCGGCGTCCTGGCCCAAGCCTTTCTTGGCCATATCATCCTTCCACTGGGCGCGGATATCGGGCAGGCTGTCGATCCACTTCTGCCGGTCGGGGAATGGGATCAGGGTGATGCCCATGGTGCCGGCTTCCTTGATGGACGCCGCCTCGTAGTCGATGGTGAGCTGCTTCCCTTTTTCGGGCATTTCCTTCATGACCTGCTCGAACACCTGCTTGACGTCGTCCGGCAGCTTCTTCCAGCGGTCCAGGTTCATGATGCACATGGGCCCGGTGTTGACCCCCAGGTCCACCATGCTGATGTACTTGGCGACTTCGTTCACTTTGGTGGCGAGCCCCATCTGCACCGAGAAAAAGGCTCCGTCGGTCATGTGCTTCTGCATGGCTTCGAACCAGTCGGCCTGGGTCAGGGTCATGCCCACCGCGCCGGCCGCCTCGTATAAACGCGGCATGTAGGGGCCCCACGAACGAATCTTCTTGCCCTTGAGCTCTTCGAAGGTCTTGACGGGCTGCCAGGACCAGAGCTGGTATTTCGGCAGGACCTGGACATACATCAGCTTCATGTTCTGCTTCTCCAGCTCCTTCGGAATGGGGCCCTGCCAATATATCGTCTTGGCGACCTCGAAGGCTTCCTCGGTGGTCCAGTTCACGAACCAAAGCTGATTGCTGCACTGTGCGAGGGGGAAGCGCGCCGGATAGTAGCCCGGCACCAGGATGGACATGTCGACCCCTCCGGAGCTGACCAGGTCCGGCAGGTCGCTCGTCTTGCCCAGACTCTCCGACCAGAAGATCTTAATCTTGACCTTGCCGTTAGTGCGCTTTTCGATCTCATCCGCGAACCACATTTCCCAGGACGTCAGCGTGGTCAGTTTCTCCGTGAAAGGATGGCCCAAATTCAAGGTGATGTCTGCTGCCTTGGCTGGAGCGGCGGCCCACGTGAGCCCCAGACACAGGAACAATGCCGCCAACCATGATGCCACTGCCTTACTTCTCATGATGATTCCTCCTTGTGGTGTGGATTGCCGACGGTCGCGCTACATAGCGCTGATGATGCCAAGTCACCGAAACGTTTCCGCGTCGCCGCTGTCTGAATTCCTCCTGCATCCGGCTTTCCGGCTTCACTGCTCCGCTTTCATCGGACTGGCGATCAACCGATTAGATGACGCGCTCTCACCGAAGAGCCTCTCCAACGCCTCGTCGATGTGGTTTCGCACTAAGAGCTCCAGCTCCAGCGGATCAGTCCCAACTTTTTCGAAAAGATTTAAGATTCGTTCATGCACGTCCACGGCCATTTGAAAGTCGAGTTTCTGGTAACGATAGGAAACAAAATACCAGAGGCGATGCATGCGCAGCTTCTGCAGGATTTCGATCAACAGGCGGTTGTCAGACGCCTCGATGAAGACGTCATGGAAAATTTGATGGTTTTGGCGATACGCCTCGCGGTCCTTGTTGCGCCCAGCCCGTTTCATTTCCTCCAGGGCGGCGCGCATTCGATCCAATTCTTGGGGGCTCAATTTCCCGTAAGCCAGCCGCGCCGCCAGCCCCTCCAGGTTGCCGCGAACAGGGAAATTTTCCTGAACATCCCGAGTGGTGATTTCTTTCACGAATGCGCCTCGGCGCGGCAAAATAACCACCAATCCCATTTTCTCCAGGTCGCGAAACGCCTCCCGCAACGGTGACCGGCTCACCCCCAACTGCCGCTGCAGATCCATCTCCAGTAGCTGGGTGCCCGGCTCGATCGCCCCGTCGAGAATGGACTCCGTCAGAACCTTGGAGATCTGATCGGTCAGCACCTGGGGGCTGAACCCGCGCGTGATCAGCCTGGCGCCCGTGCCTTTGAGGGGCCTTTCTTCGGAATCAGCCTGGCGGTCCATCGGCATGATCAACTCGCCCTCCCTCTCGTCACGATCGGAAGCTCCAGCCAATCGGCCCTCGCTCCGTTGGCAATGCTTGGGCGGGCGAAGACGGTTGCTCTTCGTTCCTGGTTGTTGTCGCTTTCCGTTTCGCGATTGTCGAAAATCCAACAAATTATACCGGCTGTCAACAGAAATTTTCTCCGCCGTCCTACGGGTCCCTGCGGGCGTTTGCGCGGAGAGAAAGACGATACCTTGGCTATCGAGGCGATCTTATGACTCCGGCAAGTAAACAGGTTCAACTTGAGCTGAGGTTCGGCGGGGCGGGTTTTGGGCCGCAGCGCGCCGCAACCATCCGTTCAACGAACCAGCGTACGGCAGCAAGCCCGCTTCATATGGTTCCGGACAGCCCCGGAGGACCGATGCCCACGCAGCCGCCAGCCGTCTCTGCCTGCGCGCGGTTCCTCTATACGGCTGGGGGGCGTGGCAGGATCACTTGAAAAATTGGTTGCGGTGCGCTGCGGCCGAAAACCCGCCCCGCCGATGAATGACATGGCCACATTGAACATTTTTTATTGCCGGAGTAATAATAAAATCTATAACGAATTCAGATGCATGATCCGCCGCGCCTTGCCCGGAGCGGATCGGATATAAGGCATTGACATCATCGCTGAAATTGGGCACAGTAACATCTTTTTTTGGATGACCTGACCGCCGCCGCCCGGCGGCACCATGACTCGCATATTAAAAAAAGGAGGCTGCTCATGAAATGCAAACGCAGAATCACCGCTGCTGCCGTTGTCCTGTTGCTCGTCTGCGGAAGCGCCTGGGCCCAGGACGCGATTAAAATCGGAGTTGTCGGCCCGCGTACCGGACCCGCCGCCGCCACGGGCGCGGCGTTTGAGGAAGGCATCAAACTCGCCACCGAATACGTCAATTCCAAGGGCGGTGTGATGGGGAAGAAGCTGGAGATCGTCTTCGAGGATACCGCCGGCGCCCCGGATAAGGCCGCCTCCGGCTTCGAACGCCTGGTCACTCGCGACAAGGTCGTGATGGTGTTGGGCGAAAGCCATTCGTCATCGGCCCTGGCTGAAATAGAGGTCGCCAATCGGATGAAGATCCCGTTCATCGTGGTGGAGGCCTGGGCGGATGAAATCACCTCCAAGAATTACCGTTATGTCTTTCGGGCCGGCCCATCCAACTCCGGCGTCGTGAACAAGACCATCGCCAAATGGGTCGTCCATGAGAAGTTCAAGAAGGCCTTCATCGTCGCCGAGAATACCGACTGGGGCATCGGCATCGGCAAGCTGACCGAAAACGCCATTGCCAAGGCCGGCGTCCCGTCCGAATCCATGATTACCGAGCGCAACAGCCAGGATCATTATGTCGAGCTGACCAAGATCAAGGCTTTCAAGCCGGATGTGGTGCTCGCCTACATTTATGGCGTGGGCCTGCACTACTTCGTGGCTCAGGCCGGCGAAACCGGCGTGAGCAGCAAGGCCGTAACGCTCGACGGCGCTGGTCCGCCCAGCCTTTGGCCGGACTATTGGAAAAACGTCGGCGACTACGGCGATCTGGAATGTTTCGTATCCTCGATGCACGAGAAGGTGGAATTGACGGACTTGGCCAAGTACTACCGCGAGGCTTACACCAAGGCCTTCGGCAAGGCGCCGACCGATTATAAGTCACGGTCCATTTTCGACGGCATCCTGATCGCGGCCGATGCCGTCAGCCGCGCCAAGGCGACCGATGCCGACAAGCTGGTCGACGCTCTCGAACCGGGAAAATCAAGCACTAATATTGCGGAAGCTCCTGGCGGAGTCTCCTCACTATTAATCCATTTCAAAGGGGCCGGGCGGGAGACAATGCCAGATGTCTTCCGGCCCGGCCCTTGTTTGCAGGATGCGATCGAGAACCCGTTTGGCGAAGGACGCCAGACGGGTTCGCCTCAGAACGCTATGAAAAACAATATCCTATTTTTGTCCGCAGCCGGACGGCTTTTGAAAAAAAAAGGGAGCGCAGCGTGCTTGCCATTTCAGTCATGAACGGCCTCGTGATCGGTGTCATCTACGCCCTGGCCGCCTTGGGTGTGTCCCTGGTAGTCGGCATCATGAATGTGGTCAACTTCGCTCACGGCGAATTATACATTCTGGCTGGCTATTTCAGCTATCTTTTTGCCTCCGCGCTGGGGATGAATTTCCTCGCGGCCATGCTGATCGCCCTTGGGCTGGTCTTTCTGCTGGGGATCGTCATTGAGGTCACACTCATCCGCCCCACCTATGGCAACGACATGTACTCGCTCATCCTGACGTTCATTCTGTCGATTGTGCTGCAGAACGCCTATCTGTTGATCTTCGGGCCCTACCCCAACAAACCACCCCTGTGGGTGAAAGGCGCCACCGACGTCTTCGGACTTTTTTTATACGGCAATCAGCGGCTAGCGGCTCTCATCGCCGGGGCCGCCGTGATTGCGGTCGTCTTCTTCATCATCAAGAAAACCTGGTTCGGCCGCATCATTCGTGCCACCAGCCAGGACCGGGAGATGGCTGAATTGAACGGGGTGGACACCACCCGGCTCAACATGTTGAGCTTCGGCCTGGGCTGCGCCCTGGCGGCCGCGGCCGGAGTGATCCTGACCCCCGTGTTTCCGGTGACGCCCACGGCCGGCGTGCCGGTCGCGCTGACCGCCTTTGTGGTGGTGGTATTGGGCGGTATGGGGTCCATGTGGGGATGTGTGGTGGGAGGCCTGATGGTGGGGCTGGTGGAGAACCTGGGTGCTGCATTCATCTCCACGGGCTACAAGAACGTTTTCGGTTTCATCATCTTGATTCTGGTGCTGCTGGTCCGGCCGTCCGGGCTGTTCGGGCGTGCCCGGGCGTGAGGAAACGTTTTATAAAGGATTCCGTTCCATGGCGGGCAAAAAACAAGCTCTGCTTTCAGCCTTGATTCTGGCCGGCATGTGCGGGCTGCCCCTGGGTCTGGGGATCTACCCGCAGCACGTGCTCATCGTCAGCCTGTTCTATGTGATGATGGCCTCCAGTTGGAACCTGCTGGCGGGCTACACTGGGCAGGTCTCCTTCGGCCATGCTGCTATGGCAGGGATCGGGGCCTACGCGTCCGGCATCCTGACGGCCAAGGCGGGGATCAACCCCTGGGTCGGAATCGGCATCGGGACCATTCTGGCTGCGCTGATCGGCCTCGGACTGGGGGCCTTGTGCCTGAAAATGGGCGGTATCTATCTGTCGCTCACCACCTTGGCCTTTTCGCAGATTCTGCACATCATCATCGTCAACGAGTACGATCTCACGCGCGGCACCATGGGGCTTCAAGTGCCGGCGCTCATGGCCGAATACGACAAGCTTTCATATTACTACATTATGCTGGCGGCTGCGGTCCTGACCTTGGCGATTTTGCATCGCATGATTCATTCCAATCTGGGGCTTAATTTCCGGGCGGTGCAAAACGATGAGCTGGCCGCCAAGTCCGTGGGCGTCAAGGTGCTGTACGTGCGGGTGCTGGCCTTCACCGTGGCGAGCGCCGTGGCAGGGTTTGCCGGCGGTCTTTACGGCCATTATCTGCTGCTGATCACGCCGGAGATACCTTCGCTCGATCTGCAGTTCTACGTTCTGGCGATGACCGTGATCGGAGGCATGGGTTCCTTTATCGGGCCGATCATCGGTGCGTTCGCCCTGAATATTCTCGCCGAAAAGATCCGCGACTACGGCGAGTACCATGTATTGGTGTTCGGCCTGACCGCCCTGGTGGTGGCTCGCTTTGCCCCGAACGGGCTGCTCGGTCTGTGGAAACGATTCAAGCCGATCAAGCCTATCCAAGAGGTGAAGCAGAAAGCGTTTCCAGG
>JALOPB010000350.1 GCA_025454115.1 Desulfobacterales bacterium
ATCGATCAGAAAGGGAGGAATCGTTTCATGAAGCGAATTTTCCGCATCGCCAGACCCGTCTGCCTCGTTCTCGCCGTGTACGTTTTCATGATTTCCGGGCCGCAGCAGGCGGCCTTCGCCGCCCTGGTCGGCACCGAAAACGTTTTGGAAGCCACCCACGTCCAATCCGCCCGCGACCGGGTCCGCCAGTTGATGGCCCGCGAGGATATCCAGACCGCTCTGGCCAACCAGGGGATTGACCCCCAAGAGGCTCAAGCGCGGGCCGAGGCGCTGTCGGATGCCGAGGCGGTACGCCTGGCCGACGCGATCGAAAGCCTTCCGGCCGGCGGAACCAACGCGCTGGCCATCGTCATCGGTGCCATCCTGATCGTCTTCCTGGTGCTGCTGATCACGGACATCCTGGGCTATACCAGCGTGTTTCCGTTCACCAAGAAGCACCGCTAAAACAATCGGGGCATGCCTCAAACGGCATGCCCCGATTCTTTTCCAAAATCATAGGAATGGCTAGCGGCCTCGTAGAAAGCCCAAGTTCAAGGCGCGCGAGTCCCGCCGAGCGAGGCGTACAACCCGTACGCCGCAGCGACAGCGGGGTGAAGCGCAACGCCGAAGTTGGGTTTTTTACGGGGCCGCCTATTTCTTATCCAGCTTGTCCAGGGCGGTCGCGCAGGACTCCAGGTCGGGGCGCTTGTTGATGTCGGTGACCAGGATGTCCCGGATGATCCCTTTCTTGTCGATGAAGATCAGCGCTCGTTCGGACACCCCATCCTTTCGCAGCAACCCGTATTTCGAGGCCACGGCCCCGTGGGGCCAGAAATCCGACAACACCGGGAACCAGAGCTCCGATCCCATCTGTCGGGTCCAGGCGTACAACGTGGGAACGCTGTCGACGGTGATGCCGAGCAGGATCGCGTCGTGCTGCTCGAACAGGCCGCGCGCCATGTTGTAACCCGGCCACTGGTCGGAGCACACTGGCGTGAACGCCGCCGGTACGAACGAGAGCACCACGTTCTTCTTGCCCCGGTATTGGCTCAGCCGCACCTTCTCGCCGGTGATCGAGGGCAGCGTGAAATCAGGAGCCGCCTGTCCCTTCTTGACCTTGAGCGTGCTGTCGATCGGCTTCAAAACGCCGGGGTCGTAAATGCTGTCTTTCAGCGTCTGCGCCCCGGCCGGAGCCGCAGCGACCAGTGCCCAGAACGCCATGCCGAACACCATCACGATCGTTTTCATAACGAGCCTCCTGCCGGATGCCATCAGGGCAGACCAGAGCCGGCCAGCAATTTCTTGATCAGTTCATCCGGGTCCTGGCTGCCGCCGAGTTTGGAATAATAAACCTTGGGAGCGGCGCCTTTCTGATTCTTCACCCCAATGAAATAGGGAGTCCGCACCTCCCCTACCAGCTTGTGGATCTTGAACTCCGCATCTGGGAAAAGCGGGAACGGCACCTTGTAGTTGTTCTTGTAGTAATCGACCTCGAAGCTCGAGTTGCCCACCCCGATTCCGATCAGCTTGACTTTGTCTTTCAGCTTGGGATCCGCTTCGATCTTTCGATAGGCCTCGTTCACAGAAGGAGCCTCCTTCTGGCAGTGCGGTCAGTACATATTGAAAATTTGGACGATCACCACTTCGGCCGGGATGTCCGCAACCGTAAACTGCTTTTTGCCCGCGAGGCCCAAGTAGGCCTGGTGCGCTGCGTCCTTTGGCGTCGTGAGCGTAATCGCCGGCAGCGCCGCGCCAACCGCCGGCGGTTGGTTATCGGACGCCGCCCAACCGGCAGAGACGCCCCAGAGCATCATCACCATAATAGCCAACGCTTGAAGCAGCCTGATGTTCATCTTCTCCCTCCTGAGTGCCTGCCGGGACCCTTCATTTCCATCGCCCCCCGAAACCCGGTTTTTCGTTGCCTATTCGATAACAATAAAAAAATCTTCCCAAATTATCAAGAGTTTGCTAATTCAAAAAAACTTGTGTATGGGGGACGCTTTACCACCGCGAACATTGCGCGGGCGCCGGCATACCTGGGCCGCTCATCCTCGACTTGATCCGCGCCGACCATTGCCTGCGGCCAATGGCGTTGCAGAAAGGGGACTATCCGATGAAACGGTTCCTGGCTTGGTCCGCCCTGGCCATCCTCGCCGCTCTGATGTGCACGGCTGCAACAGCGGCCTCGCCCCCCGGGGGGACGGCCGCACCGGCGCCTCACGATCTCGGGCAATCGCTTCCGATCTGGAGTTGCATCCCATTCGCCTGCATGCTGCTCTCGATAGCGCTCATGCCGTTGATTCTGCCGAATTTCTGGCACCACCATTACGGCAAAGTATCCGCGTTCTGGGCCGCCTCGATGGCTATCCCCTTCATTTTCGCCCACGGTTTCGTGGCCGTGCACGAGATCATCCACATCATCCTGGCGGATTACGTTCCGTTCATCATCCTGCTCTGGTCGCTTTATACGGTCTCCGGCGGCATTCTGCTGCGCGGCTCCCTGCGCGGAACGCCGGCCGTCAACACGACGATGCTCGTGGTCGGCACGGCCATCGCCTCCTGGATGGGCACGACCGGCGCAGCCATGCTGATGATCCGTCCTTTTTTGCGGGCCAACAGCTTTCGCAAAAACCGTTCCTTCATGGTCGTGTTCTTCATCTTTCTGGTCGCCAATGTCGGCGGCAGCCTGACCCCGCTCGGCGACCCGCCGCTGTTTCTGGGATTTCTGCACGGGGTGTCCTTTTTCTGGACGTTCAAGATCCTGCCGCACATGCTGCTGGTGACGGGCCTGCTGCTGGCGACCTATTTCATCATGGACTCCTACTACTACCGCAAGGAAGGTGCCCAGGACCGGCCAACTAAGGGGCCTAAGGAGCCGCTCAAGCTGGAAGGAACCCACAACTTCATCCTCCTGGCGGGCATTGTCGGCGCCGTGCTCATGAGCGGGGTGGTCGATTGGGGCGAGCTGAACACGCTGGGCGTTCATCGCGGGGTGCAGGACTGGGTGCGCGACGGGCTGCTGATCGTCATCGGCGCCATTTCGCTGATGACCACCCGCACCGCGGTCCGCGAGGACAACAATTTCACCTGGGCGCCCATCATCGAGGTGGCCCTCCTGTTCATCGGCATCTTCATCACCATGCTGCCCTGCCTGCTCATCCTGAAGGCCGGACCCAACGGCGCCATGGCGTTTCTCATCAACGCCGTCAATCAGCCCGCCCACTACTTCTGGGCCGCCGGCTCCCTTTCCGCGTTTCTGGACAACGCGCCGACCTACCTGACCTTCTTCAGCACCGCGCTCGGCAGCTTCTACCCGGGAGTGCCCGAGAGCGTAAGCGTGGTCCACCTCATGGGAGAGATGCCGGCCTATCTCGCTGCGGTTTCGGCCGGATCGGTCTTCTTCGGCGCCTGCAGCTACATCGGCAACGCGCCGAACTTCATGGTGCGCTCCATCGCCGAAGAAGCCGGAACGAAGATGCCGAGCTTTTTCGGCTATGTTCTGAAATACGCTCTGGTATTCTTGGTGCCTTGCTTTGTGGTCGTTACGTTTGTCTTTTTCTAGACGAGGATGCCGTGATCCGCGAATTCCTGGGTTCCACCATCGCCATCGTCGGCGG
>JALOPB010000351.1 GCA_025454115.1 Desulfobacterales bacterium
AGCGCCAACATCGACGAGCTGCGCACGTCGGTCAAAAAGATCGAGGAACACGTGGAGCGCGCCCGCAAGGTGGTCCACAACATGCTCGGCTACGCGCGGCGCATGGAACCGCGCCTGGAAGACGTGGATGTCAACCAGACCATCAACCAGACCGTCGACCTCCTCGAGAACTACGCCCGCAACAACAACATCGACATCCAGACCGATCTGTCGCCGAACCTGCCGATCATCGCCGGCGACCAGGCGCAGCTGCAGCAGGTGGTCCTGAACCTGGTGAACAACGCGATCGACGCCATCGGCCGGGATGGCACGATCTCCGTCACGAGCAGGGCCGACAAGACGGACATCCGAATCAGCGTCACCGATTCCGGACCGGGCATATCGGAGTCGGTGCAGAAAAAGGTCTTCGACCCGTTTTTCACCACCAAGAGCACCGGCAAAGGCACCGGGCTCGGGCTGTGGATCAGCTACAGCATCATTGAAAAAATGGGCGGAAACCTGACGCTGCAGAGTCGGGAAGGCCAGGGAGCCACATTCACGATCACGCTGCCGATCGTGCAGCCGATGAAAAAATAACCTTGCGAACCGTCGATTCGGGAGGGCGCATGCAACAGCCAAACATTCTGGTAGTGGACGACGAGGGCGATTTTCTGGAGACCCTCATGAACCGGCTCAAGAAACGCAAAATTGCGACCGCCGGTTGCGCGAGCGGGGAAGAAGCCCTGCGCCTGGTCAAGGAAACTCCCTTCGATGTGGTCGTCCTGGATATTAAAATGCCGGGCGGAATGGACGGGATCCAGACGCTGCGGGAAATCAAGAAAATCAGCAGCGAAACCGAAGTTATCCTGCTGACCGGCCATGCATCGCTTGAAACCAGCATGGAAGGCATGCAGCTGGGCGCCTACGATTACCTGCTGAAACCGATCAAGCTGGAAGACTTGTTGGAAAAACTCGCCCAGGCCCTCGAGCGCAGGGGCACCCCCGCGCATCGCGCCCAAAGCGAGGAAATCCGCAATCTGCTGAACATCGGCTACGGCAAACGGGCTCCGGCCGCCGGTCACTTTTTTTGTCCCCGCCGTGGCTGCCGGGGCTTTTAACCAATTTCACTAAGATGACAACCGGCATTTGACGTCCAGCCTTCTTAAGCACTGAATCTTCTTTTTCTACCTGACGCAAATCGAACAACACCCACCAATGCGGAATTCAAACTGCGGATGCTGACGGACATCTTGAGCGGCCAGTACATCGACGAGCACCCGCTGGGGAGGAAGGCGGTCAGCGGAATCGGCCGCAGTGTGGACATCACCTCGAATAGCCGTCTCTTCGGGTTGTCGATGCTGCCGGAGGCGCAGTGTGTCGGCCGACGGCCTGCGCACTGCCGCTGCGCGTCAGGAGAACCGGCCGTCCGCCACCTTCCGGCGCATCTTGCCAGCGGTCTTCTCCAGCCAACCGATCCGCGCACCCGGTGCGCAGTCGAACTCGGGCACGTGCGGTTTGATGTCCAAAAGAGGGGTGCCGTCCAAGACATCAATGTTCTCGATGCGCAGCCGGCATCCATCGATGCCGGCCAGCCGAACGAGCGATAGTCCGATGGGGTTGGGTCGGCTCGGAGCGCGGGTCGCAAAGAGGCCGCGCGCCTCGGTGTCCAGAAAGGGAGTAACCGACAGGGAATAGGCCCGCGAGCGGTGGAAATGGTAAAGCAAAATGATATGGGAGAATCCGCCCAGGTCCTTGAGGCCAGCCGCGTATTCGGTGAATACCTCAACGGTGCCCGCGGCGCTGTTTTCGCTGATCGGCTGGATGGGCATGGACTGCGGATCCGTGAAGGGGCTGTGGATGATGCCGATCGGTTGCAGTAGAATGGACATGCGAAGAGACCTCTCGAAGTTGGGCAACCGCGCTTAGTCTTCCCAGGGGGTCAGGCTCTCGCAGCCGTTATCCGTGACGAGCACGGTCTGCTCGAACTGAGCCGATAAGGATCCGTCTCGGGTGACTGCGGTCCACATGGTGAAGACCATGCCCGGTATCAGCGCGAGCCCTTCTCCCTTGCGGCCGAAATGAGGCACCTGGGGCGGTTCGTGGAAGTCGAAGCCGATCCCGTGCCCCACGAACTCGCGCACCACCGAGCACCCCTGGGATTCCGCATGGGTCTGAATGGCCCAGCCGATGTCGCCGACCGTGCTGCCGGCTTTGACCAGCTCCATGCCGCGCCGGAGGCATTCGCGGGCCACCCCCACGATCTTGTGCGCGTTTGGCCCGGGGGTTCCCACGAAGTAGGTCTTGTTGGCATCGGCGTAATAGCCGTCGAGGATGGAAGTGACGTCGACGTTCACGATGTCGCCGTCCTTGAGGACTCGTTGGCTGGGAATGCCGTGACAGATGACCTCGTTGACCGAAACGCAGACGCTCTTGGGATAGCCGCGGTAGTTGAGCGGCGCCGGGACCGCGCCGCTCTTGACGGTGAACTCATGCACCCAGGTATTGATGTCGTCGGTCGTGATGCCGGGCCGGATGCGCGGAGCGACCAGCGCCAGCGTGTCGACCACCAGCCGGCCGGCGCGGCGGATCGCCTCGATATCCTTGGACGTCTTGACCCGAATGCGGTATTTGCGGGCATAGAGCCCTTCCAGATCGGCAGGTTGAGCGGCTCCCTCCTTGCCCATGCAACATTTTTTGTATTTTAAGCCGCTGCCACAGGGGCAGGGGTCGTTACGCCCGACTTTGGTTGGTTTCAAATTCATTCGTATCGGTTTGATGGCGCCCTCGCCTCCAAAGCAAGCGTTCTTTTCTGTGATCCGGACCGGATGACAATTTTAGGTAACAAGCTGCTTGTTCCAAGCCCACGAATTCACAATTACCTAATACATTTGTGCGGCCGATTCAACATTAATGGACTCATGTTGTCATACACCTCGATGGCTTTGTAAAAAACCCAAGATCAAGGCGCGCGAATCTTGTGACGCGAGGCGACCTCGCAGTACGCCGCAACCGCCGCGAGATGAAGCACAACGCCGAGATTGGGTTTTCGACAAAGCCATCAGTCGGCATGCAGGACCACGGTGAACGCATTGAATGCCACCCACACCCGGTCTCCGGGCCGGAGGCCCAACCGTTTCAGGCTCGGCGCCGTCACGATGGAGCAGATTTCGGTTCCGTCGGCGATGCGGGCCACGATCTCGGACGTCACCCGGCCGGCGGCGATCCGTTCGACCGTTCCCGAAAGCACGTTGTCCGCCGAACACTCCGGATCGTTCGCGCAGCGGTGGACGGTCACCCACGGCGCTTTCACCTCGGCCGCCACCAGGATCCCCGGCTTCAGCCCGAGACGCTTCAAGCTGTCATGCGTGATGACGGTGCAGATGCGGTAGCCGCCCGGCGTCGCGATCTCGACCTGGGCCTGGACGTCGCCGGTGCGGATGGTTTCAATTTTCCCGAAAAAGGCATTGCGGGCGCTGGTCTTGCGCCGGTTTTCCCGATCGACGAAGAACGCCTCGGCCCGGCGCATGTCCTCTTCTGAAAAATTCACGTAGGCGGCGGCCAGGTTGGGCGTCGAATGGCCGAGGATCTTCTGCACGACCGGCAGCGGGACGTTGCCCTGCATCAGCTCCACGGCCCGCGACCGGCGGATGACCTCGGGAGCGCCCAGTTCGCGGGGCAGGCCGACGGTTTCGGCCTGCTCGTAAAATTTGCGGCGCACATGGGCCGGATCCAGCTCGAGGACGCGCCGCTCCTCATCCCGCGGTCCCAGCGACATCAAGATGCGTTGAATCTCGGCCGACACCGCCTCCGGAATCTGGACGTCGCGGTAGGTGGAGCCGCTTCCTTTGCGGAATCGCACCGTGCGCTTCTTGGGATCGAAATCATGCGCAGGCTGCAATCGCAGCACCTCGTTGAGCCGTGCGCCTGTGTAGCGGATCAATAGAAAAATCAGGAAAACCCGGCGGCGGGAATGGGTTAGATCCAGACGGCGGTCGGAACCCGCCCACGCGCGCAATGCTTTTTCGATCCGATCCAGCTGCAGCGCGTCCAGACAGCGCTCCGAACCCGGCCCGGGCCGGACGCGGCCTTGATTTGAGGCCGCGGAACGAGGGTTAAGCAAATTCATCGCCAAAGCTCCACATCTTTTCTGGTCGGGCTCGACACCGGGCCGAACCGTATGGTTCACAAAAGTTCTTGACCCGCCCGGGCCATTACAGTATAAATGTGACACGAATATTATATTTTTCGTGTCTATTTTGCAATCGTTTTTTATCGAGGTCCGCTATGAACAAGCCGATCGACACCGCTCCGCTTCCTGAAAGCCTGTCCCAGACCGCAGGCCATGCCCTGCACTTCGACCGCGTCGAGCTGGCCGGCGCCTTCGGAGACCTGGGCACGCTCCTGCCCATCGTCGTGGGCATGATCCTGATCAACAAACTGAGCCCTTCGACCGTATTTCTCTCTTTCGGGCTGTTTTATCTTATCACCGGGTATTATTACCGGCTGCCGGTGCCGGTGCAACCCCTTAAAGCCGTGGGTGCGATCGCCATCGCCTACCCGGCGGTGATCACCGAACCGGTGATCGGTGCCTCCGGCATCATCTTCGGCGCCCTACTGCTGTTGTTTGCGCTGACCGGCATCGTTGACAAGCTCGCCAAGCTGTTCACCCAGCCCGTGGTCCGCGGAATCCAGCTCTCCCTCGGGCTCGTCTTTCTGAAAAAAGGCATCGAGCTGATCGTTTCTCCGCAGGTGTTTCTCAGCGGGATCCCCGGCCGATTCGCAGAGTATCAGATCAATCTCATCATTGGTATCGTTGTCTTCGTATTGGTCCTGGCGCTTCTCGACAACAAGAAGTTCCCGGCTGCGCTCGTTGCCCTGGCCGCAGGCATCGTTTCGGGCCTTGCGCTGGGCGGGTTCAATGGGGCGTCGTTTTCCATCGGCCCCACGTCCATTCAGCTCATCTCACCCTCTCTGCAGGATTTCTGGACGGCCTTCATCATGCTGATCCTGCCGCAGATCCCGCTCACCATCGGCAACGCCTGCGTCGGAACGGCGGATACCTGCAGCGCCCTTTTCCCGCAGAGCCCGTTGCTCGCCAAGAGCAAGGCCGGTAAATTCGCCCTGACCATGGGGATCGCAAACTTCCCAGCCGGGTTCTTCGGTGCCGTGCCCATGTGCCACGGCACCGGCGGCCTCGCCGCTCATTACCGCTTCGGCGCACGGACCGGCGGGGCGCCCGTCATGATCGGCGCTCTGTTCGTCGTCATGGCGCTGGCCTTCGGCGAACTCGGCTTCGCGGTCCTGGCCATGATCCCGAACTCGGTGCTGGGGGTTCTGCTGGTGTTCGCGGGGTTGGAGCTCTGCCCCCTGGTCCGAAGCCTCAAGGGCAACGAGGAATACTTCGTGGCGCTGCTGATCACCGGCATCGCCCTGGCCGTCCCCAACATGGCCTGGGCCTTCGGCATCGGGAT
>JALOPB010000352.1 GCA_025454115.1 Desulfobacterales bacterium
CAGGAGCGCATGGGCCGCGGCGCGGACATCCAGTGGGAAAGCCCCTTCGGCACCATGATGCCGGCCTATTACGCCATGTATGCCCGGGCTCACATGGCCGCCTATGGAACCACGCTGGAGGATCTCGCGCTCATCCGGGTCAAGGCGTCCACGTATGGGCCGCTCAACGACAAGGCGGTTTACCGCAAGCCGGTCACGCTCGAAAACCTCAGCAACCCCGAAGACCGCATGGCCGGGCCGGTGGCCAGCCCGTTGCGCGTGGGGGATTGCTGCGCCAACGCCGACGGCAGTTCCTGCGTCATCGTCGCCAGCGAGGAAAAAGCCAAGACCTTCTGCCAAAAACCGGTTTGGATTCTGGGCCTGGGAGCGGCCACCACCAGTGTCAACCTGGCCGGCCGCGATGTTTTCACCGGCTTGACGGTCGCGCGCGAGGCCTCGCGGCAGGCCTATCAGATGGCCGGGGTCGGCCCCCGGGACATCGATGTGGCCGAAGTTCACGACTGCTTTACCATCGCCGAGATGATGGCCTATGAGGATCTCGGCTTCGCCGAACCCGGCGAGGGCCGGGATCTGATCCGCAGCCGGGCAACCTACAAGGAGGGATCCATTCCGGTGAATGTCGATGGCGGGCTTCTGTCCAAGGGGCATCCGATCGGCGCCACCGGCGGCAGCCAGATCCGCACCATCGTGCTTCAGCTGCGCGGAGAAGCCGGCGCCATCCAGGTCAAGGACCCGCAGATCGGCCTGGTGCATAATATCGGCGGCGTCGGCCTGTACGGCAACGTCAGCATCCTCGGACGCTGAGGTGCCGCACCCACTCCCTCTAGTGGATTAAGGAGACTCTTCATGGCGGAAAAAGCGAAAGTTGATGAGCGCTTCAAGAAATTCGGCACGGTCAGCTTCACATCTCTGACCAAAACCAACGACTTCATCGATTACCTTGAAAAGGGGCAGATCGCCGGCACGCGCTGCAAGGACTGCGGCAGGATCTTTTTCCCGCCGCGCGCCGATTGCTTTCAATGCCTGGACAGCCACATGGAGTGGCACGAGGTTACGGGCAGCGGCAAGCTGGTTTCCTTCAGCAAGCTGGAATACGGACCGGCGGGTTTCCAGGCGGATGTCCCCTACTGCATCGCGCTGCTCGACTACGGCAAATTCAAGATCTTCGGCCGCATCGCCAGGGAGGTGCCGGAGACGGACATCGCCGTCGGCATGCCGATGAAGGCGATCACCAACCGGCTGCCGAACGGCCAGCTGAATTATGTGTTTGTGAAGGCGTAAGAAAGGATTCGCGCCATGACCGACTTCAAATTCATCAAAGTCGACTCCTCCGGAGGCGTCGCGCGCATCACGTTTGCGCGGCCCAAACACAACGTCCTGAATATCGAGATGATGCGGGAGCTGATTGCCGGTCTCGAAAATCTGAAAGCCGATCGGGAGCTCAAGTGCGTGGTTATCTCGGGCGAGGGCCCCAGCTGGTGCGCGGGCGTGGAGGTCGCCGACCACAAGCCCGAACAGGTCGACGCCATGATTGCCACCTTCAACCGCATGCTGGAGCTGATCGAAGGCCAGGAGGTGCCCACCATCGCCGCGGTGCACGGGGCCTGCCTCGGCGGCGGCATGGAAGCCGCCATCGCGTGCGACATGGTCGTCGCCGCAAAAAGCGCCGTCTTCGGACAACCCGAAATCAAACTGGGCTTCTTTCCGCCCTATGCGGCCATCCGCCTGCCGCACCTCGTCGGCCCGGGCAAGGCCATCGAAATCTGCACCACCGGCAAGCGTTACCTGGCCCAGGACGCGAAGGACATGGGGTTCGTCAATAACTGTGTCGAGGACGGCCAATTGCAGCAAACGGTGGAAGGCTTGATCAAGGAGATCACGTACAGCAGTCCGCTCATCATCCGTCTGAACAAACGCGCGGTGAAGCAGCACATCGGGCTCGATTTTCCGGCGGCGCTCCGAGGCGTGTCCGATCTTTTTCTGAACACCCTGATGAAAACTGCCGACACGCTCGAGGGCATCGCCAGCTTCGAGGAAAAGCGCAAACCGGTCTGGAAGAACAAGTGAAGAAGGAGGAATAGATGTCGCAGATCAAGTCAATCGGTGTCGTCGGTGCCGGCAACATGGGCAGCGGCATTGCCCAGAAAATCGCCCAGGAGGGCATTCCGGTGGTGATGGTCGACTTGAAGGAAGAGTTCGTCCAGCGCGGCCTGGGCACCATTCGGCGGCTGCTGCAGGAAGGCGTCGAGCGCAAGCTGTTCAAACCGGAGCAGGTCGACCAGATTCTGGCGCGGGTGACAGGCACAACCGACTTCAACGCGCTGGCCGATGCCGACATCGTGATCGAGGCCGTCTTCGAAGACAAACAGGTCAAGGCCGACCTTTTTAAAAGATTGGACCAGATCTGCTCGCCCGCCACCATCCTGGCCACCAACACATCAAGCTTTTATGTGCGGGAGTTCGCCGAAAAAACCTCACGGCCCGACCGTTTCGTCGGCCTGCACTACTTCTACCATCCGGCCAAAAACCGCCTGCTCGAAGTGATCCCGCACAGCGGCACCAGCCAGCAGACCGTTGAAAAGTCGCTCCTGGCGGCCAAGCTGCACGGCAAGACGTCGATCCTCGTGAAAGACGCTCCGGGGTTCGCCGTGAACCGCTTCTTCGTGCCGTTCTTGAACGAAGCCGCCCGCATGCTCGATGAGGGCCTGGCCGACATCGCCACCATCGAGGAAGGCGGCAAGCGCGCTTTTAGAATCGGCATGGGGCCTTTCCAACTCATGAACGTCACCGGAATCCCGATTGCCGTCCATGCCGCCACCACCCTGGGAAACGAGCTCGGCCCCTTCTACGCCCCGGCGCCGATCTTGAAAACCCAGATGGAGAAGAAGGCAAACTGGGCGATCGAAGGTCCGGCCGACGAATCCAAGCTGGCGGCCGTGATCGACCGCTTTCAGGGCGTCTGCCTGGGAGTGGCCGCGGCCCTGGTGGACGAGGGCGTCGCCACCATCGAAGACACCGACCGCGGCGCCAAGATCGGCCTGCGCTGGCTGCTCGGACCCTTTGAGATCATGAATAAGATCGGCATCGCCAAAACCTACGAGGTGGTCCAGACGATCTGCCGCAAATACCCGGACTTCAAGATGCCGGCCCTGCTCGAAAAGCAGCACGGCCTCGGCCAACCGTTCGAGTTCAGCTTCGTGGACATCGAGGTCAAAAACGGCGTCGCCTTCATCACGCTGAACCGGCCGGAGGCTATGAACGCGCTCAACGAAACCGTCGTCGCGCAGCTCGGCCGGCGCTTCGACCAAGCCGAGGCCGACCCGAGCGTCAGAGCCATCGTCTTCCAGGGCGCCGGCAAGGCCTTCGTGGCCGGTGCCGACATCCGCTACTTCGTCGAGAAGATCAAGGCCGGCAGAATCCCGGACATCGTCGCGTTCACCCGCAAGGGGCACGAGCTCTTCCTGCGCATCGAAGACTCCAAGAAGCTCACCATCGCGCTGCTCGACGGGCTTTCACTCGGCGGCGGCAGCGAACTGGCGCTGGCCTGCCAGGCGATCGTCGCCACCCCGGCCGGGTCCATGGC
>JALOPB010000353.1 GCA_025454115.1 Desulfobacterales bacterium
CGGCGAACGGCTGTTGGGCATCATCAGCCCGATCCATAATGAGCCGGGTTGTTCCACCCAGGATTGCCATTTCCACCCCGCCGATAAAAAAGTCCTGGGCGCCCTGGATGTCGTCGTGACGCTGGAGGAGACCGAAAAGGAAATTCGGTTCATGGAGAAGGGCGTCATCGGTCTGGCCGGGGTTGCCTTCCTCGTGACGTCGGCTATCATCTTCGTCTTTGTCCTGTATTTCGTCAACCGCCCAATCCGCAAGCTGATCGCCGGCACCGAAGCCATCTCCAGGGGGGATTATTCCAGCAGCCTGGAGGTTGCGCGCCGGGACGAACTGGGGCAGCTGGCGGCGGCCATGAACCTGATGTCCCGGGAGATCGCGCAAAAGCAGGCCGAGATCAATGCCCAGCGGGATGAATACGAAAACCTTTTCAACATGGTGCCGTGCATCATTACGGTGCAGGACCGGAACTATCGCCTGGTGGGCTACAATCGTGAGTTTGCCAGCCTCTTCGACCCCCAGCCGGGCGATTTCTGCTATCATGCCTACAAGGGGCGCATATCGAAATGCGTCAACTGCCCGGTGGAAAAAACATTCATCGACGGGCAGAGTCACTACAGCGAAGAGACTGGAATCAGCAAGGAAGGCACGCCGACCTACTGGCTGGTGAAGACGTCCCCGGTCCGGAACGAAAAAGGCGAAATCGTTGCTGCCATGGAGGTGAATCTTGACATCACCCACCTGAAGGAGCTCGAGAAAATGCTCGAGCGGTCCGAAAAAAAATATCACGAGATTTTTAACAGCATCCCGACCCCGGTTTTCGTCCTCGACGCCGAGTCCCTCGAGATCCGCGACTGTAACGACGCTGTAAGGGCCGTTTACGGGTACGATAAGAGCGAAATCCTGCAGCGATGCTTCGTCGAGTTTTTCCCTCAGGAGGAGCAGCCGCGTTACGTCGCCAAAGTGATGAGATCAAGCGTCATCCACCAGGCCAGGCAAATCCACAAGGATGGTCGGACGCTCTTCGTCGACATGTGGATTTCGCCGGCGGAATACCCGGGGCGCAAAGCGCTGCTGGTCACTACCAGCGACATCACCAAGCGTCTCGAAGCAGAGCAGCAACTGATCCAAGCCAGTAAAATGGCCACCCTGGGAGAAATGGCGACCGGCGTCGCTCATGAATTGAACCAGCCCCTGGCTGTCATCAAGACCGCCAGCCGGTTTTTCATCAAAAAGGTCAAGAACAACGAGCCCATCCAGGCCAGCGTGATGTCCACCATGGCAGAGGAAATAGACAGCCATGTCGATCGGGCCAGCCGCATCATCAATCATATGCGGGAGTTCGGGCGCAAGACCGACCGTAAGCTGGATTCCATTTCCATCAATGCCGTGCTCCGGAAGACCTCCGAGATCTTCAGCCAGCAGCTCAAAGCCAGGGGAATCGAGGTCGTCTGGGACCTGGAGGACTCTCTGCCGCCGGTCCATGCCGATGCCAACCGTTTGGAGCAGGTGTTTATCAATCTGCTGATCAATGCGCGAGACGCTATCGAGGAAAAAGTATCGGCTCATCCGCTATTGAAAGGTGAGAAAAAGATCTTTTTAATCAGCCGCCGGCAGGAGCGGATGGTGCAGGTGGAGGTGCGGGACAGCGGCAAGGGTATCCCCTCCAGCGTTATCGAAAAGATTTTCGAACCCTTTTTCACAACCAAAGAAGTCGGCAAGGGAACCGGACTGGGGCTCTCCATCAGCTACCAGATCGTTCAGGACTTCAATGGAACGATTCGGGCCCAATCCCGCGAGGGAGAAGGTGCTGCCTTCATCATCAGTTTTCCGGCCGTCGAGGGCTGAGGCATGGAAGAATGGGTTGACCAGCGGATCCTTCTGGTGGATGACGAAGCCGGCATCCGCAAGGTGCTCGGCATCGCCCTGACTGACGGCGGCTATGCGGTGACGACGGCCGAAAATGGCGAGGACGCTCTGGAGAAATTCAGGCAGCTGCGGCCGCCCATCGTACTCACTGACATCAAAATGCCGGACATGGACGGCATCGAGCTTCTGCAGCACATCAAGGCCGAAAGCCCGGACACCGAGGTGATCATGTTCACCGGCCACGGGGACATGGAGCTCGCCATCAAGAGCCTTAAATACGACGCCACCGATTTCGTCACCAAGCCGATCAACGACGAGGTCCTGGAAATTGCCCTCAAGCGCGCGCGCGAGCGCATCGTCCTGCGCCGACAGGTACGAGCGTACACTCAAAACCTGGAACGGTTGGTGGATGAAAAAGCACGCCAGTTGATCGAAGCCGAGCGGATGGCGGCGGTGGGTCAGACTGTGGCCGAATTGTCCCACACCATCAAAAATATCGCCAATGCGTTGAAGGGCAGCATCTTTGTGTTGGGCAAAGGTATCGAGCTCGATGAAAAGGAGTACCTGTTGCAGGGCTGGCGGATGGTCGAAGAGAATGTCGAAAAAATCAAGAACCTCTCTTTGGATCTGCTGCATTACGGCAAATACAGCCAGGCCAACTTCCGCAATAGCCTGCCGAACTCACTGGCCGAGGAGGTGCTGAGGTTGATGGCAGCCAAGGCCGGCGATCTGGCGGTGGCGCTCCGAGCGGACCTGAGCGAGGATCTCCAACCGGTGGCCCTTGATCCCGATGGGGTTCAACGCTGTCTGATGAACCTGGTCGAAAACGCCATCGACGCTTGCCGCAGCAACGAAGCTTCCGAACGCCACAAGCTGGTGACGCTGAGCACCCGTCCCTTAGCAGAGGGCGGCGTAGAGTACCAGGTAGCAGATAATGGCAGCGGCATGGACGAAAGCGTTCAACAGCGCATGTTCCAGGGGTTTTTCAGCACCAAGGGGACGAACGGCACTGGCCTCGGGCTGATGATGACCAAGCGCATCGTAGACCAGCACGGAGGAGCGATCGAGGTAAAAAGTCGACCGGGCGAGGGTACGACCATCATCATACGTCTGCCGGCCGGTTCTGCAAAGACCAAGGCCTCATGAGCGAAGCCGCTGCTGGCCTTGATACTGACCTCAGCCGATGGTGTTCTTGACGATGCCCACCAGTCGTTCCGGATCGAAAGGCTTTTTGACGAATGCGATGGCGTCCTTGACCGCGTGGTCTCCGTCTATGCCGCTGATGACTATCACCGGAGTATCGCGCAGTTGCTTGTCCTGCCGCAGCTTGCGATAAAACCGCGGACCCCACTCCCCGGGCATCTGGATATCTAACGTGATGAGGTCCGGCTTTTCCTGGCGGACTAATTCCAACCCTTCCATGCTGCTCGTGGCGATGCAGGTGGCGTAGCCGTTGTCGCTGAAAACGGCCTGCAAGTATTTGACGATGACGGGATCGTCGTCGATGATCAAGATTTTCTTGGGCATGGCTGGCCTCGCTGAATATGGAGTTGCGACCGAAGCGGTCTATCGCCGGACGTGGCACTCTCCGCACATGACCGGTCCTTTTCTTTTCTCCTGGTGGCACCCCTTGCAGTTGAGGTGAAAGGCCTTCATCAATCCGGGTTGCCGTCCCGCATCTTCGAGGCCGTGGCAGTCCGAGCAGCGCTGGTCCCTCCGAGGACTCGTCTTCCACCAGTTTGCCATCCGCGTACACATGGTGGCATTGATTGCAGTTTTCGATCCTGGCCTTCTCGTTGTGGGCATCGTGGGGAAAAACGGCGGCCGGCCTCTGGGGAGTCGAAAAGGCATCCGGCGAGACCGCCTTCAAATCCTCCTGGGACCAGGCGTTGACGATGCAAAGCAATCCAAAGGCCATCAGTGCCCAAACGGCACCCATGCGTGGCTTCATGCTGTCTCCTCCTGCCCTGTCGATGGACTCTGCCGTGGTGCGGCTTCACGCCGCGCCGCTTTTGATGGTAACGCCCCTGGCTGTTAGCGATTTGCGATTAATCTGGGCATGCTTGCGCTTTTTGGCCGCCCATGACCGGACCCGGGCCAAGGCTTGGCTGGCGAAACTGGGGTTGGCTTTAATGCTGTATTCCTCCAACTTCCCGCCCCCGGCCGCATCGGCCAGCGCGGCCCGGCCCAACGGTGTGCGGGTGATCACCGTGGTCCATCCCTCCTCGGCCCCGATACCGCCGAATGAGATGTCGGCGAACTCCGCTGAGTAATCCGGGCAGTACCGGCAGGCGTGGCGCCGCATGAACTCCAGGGAATCCAGCGGAAGGGTCCTGACATCGCCGTTTTTGAGATGGACCAGCAGATTTTCCTTGATATTGATTTTGCGGACATCCTCCCAAACGAACCGGCCGATCTCGGCGAGCTGCCGGCGCTGCTCGTCGCCGAACGTGAAGTTCCCGGAGCAGAAAAGCCCCAGACAGAATTGAACGGCGTCGGACGGCACGACCCCCAAAGTCTGCATGCGGCGGACGGATTTGATCTGGCAGGAGGTGCCGACGAACGCCACCCGTCTCAATCCCTTCTTGACCATGGGGTCGAACTCTTCGATTTGCGAGTGCGTCATGTACCGGTCGCCGAAATCCTTCAAGCCATGACTGGTGTCGAAGAAAAAGCCGGCAGCGCCCTTAATGTCTTCCGTCGATGTCGCCAGGAACGGCTGGCGGCGGTAGGCCCCGGCATGCTTGGTGACGATCGCACCGTCAATTCGGCCGCGTTCAAACAGGTGCAGCAGCACTGCCGTCACCACGCCGCCGTCGGTGGCGGAACGGCGAACGGCCGGGTCGGCTGCTCGCGCGACCGTTGTTTCGATCACCCGGCCGATCGGGGGGGCCCAGCCCAGCCGCTCCCGGGTTTCCTGCTCGAGTTCGTCGATTTCAGGGCAGATGGCGTGGCAAAGGCCGCACTCGATGCATTTTTCAATCTCGCCGTAGCGAGGCTTTCCCTCCGGATCGATGACGAGGGCACCGTAGTTGACGGCACTGCAGAACGT
>JALOPB010000058.1 GCA_025454115.1 Desulfobacterales bacterium
CTCGCTCAAACATGCGATCATACCGCTCACCTTCCTGATGGTCTATCCGATGATGGTGACCTTGAAAGTGCGCAAGGTGTTCCAGCGCGGCGACGGCAAGGCCCAGTGGCTCGCGCAGGCCATCAACTTCGGAATCATCCCGTTCGCCGTGCTGCTGATCGGGCGGTTTTTCTTTCCGAACGAGCCCTATCTGGCCCTCGGCCTGCTGCTGGCCGGCCTGGTTCCCACCAGCGGCATGACGATTTCGTGGACAGGCTTCGCGAAGGGCAACGTGGAGGCCGCGGTCAAGATGACGGTCATCGGCCTGGTGCTCGGCTCGCTCGCGACGCCCGTCTATGTCAGACTGCTGATGGGCGCCGACATCGACATGGACGTGTGGCTGGTGGTGCGGCAGATTTTTCTGATCGTCTTTCTGCCCATGGTCGCCGGTCATCTGACCCAGGGCCTGCTGCGGCGGCGGTACGGTCCGGACGCCTTTCAGAAACGGATGGCGCCGCGTTTCCCGGCATTGTCGACCTTGGGGGTGCTGGGCATCGTCTTTGTCGCTATGGCCCTGAAGGCCCGATCCGTCCTGCAATCTCCGGAGATTCTGCTGGCCATTTTTGCACCGATCCTGATCATCTATGCGCTGAATTTCGCCCTCAGCACCTGGATCGGAAAACGGCTGCTGCCGCGCGGGGAAGCCATCGCCCTCGTTTACGGGACCGTGATGCGCAACCTGTCCATTGCCCTGGCGCTGGCTATCAATGCCTTCGGCCCGGAGGGTGCGGGCGCCGCCCTGGTGGTGGCCCTGTCCTATGTGGTCCAGGTTCAGGCGGCGGCCTGGTATGTGAAGTACACCGACCGGATCTTCGGTTCGGCGGTGCCTGCCGCCGACACCCTCACGGTCGAGGCGACGGTTCGCGTGGTTGCGATGGACCGCCAGCGGTCCGAATCCTGACACGACCGGCCAACGAGGGAGCTGCGATTGCGCCATGGGAAAATGCGCCCGCCATCCGGAAAGAGAGACGCGCTTTCAGTGCCTGAAGCATGGGACCTGGATGTGCGAGGAGTGCCTCAGCTGCCGCGACTCGCAGATTTATTGCAAAAACCGATCGGCCTGCCCGATCTGGTATATCGAAAAGCGGAAGAAGCGCCATAAGTATGGGCCAGCGGCTGATGGCCGCGGCCTGCAGCGCCAGTCCGAATTATGAAGGCGGTATCTAATGCTATCGCAAGGGGACTAATCCAATGGCTATGCGATTCGTGGTGATCGGCGGCGATGCGGCCGGCATGAGCGCGGCCAGCCGGGCCAAGCGCAATGCACCGGACCTCGATGTCGTGGTGCTGGAGCAACGGCATGCCTTATTCCATCGCCGACAGCCGCCGCCAGATCGATGAACTGGTGGTTCGCCGGGCCGAGGTCTTCCGTCAGAAGCAGGGGATCGATCTGCGAACCGGCCACCGCGTGGAAGCCATCGACCCGCAGGCCAAACAGGTCAGTGGGACCACTCTGGAAGACCGCCGCTTCGAGATCGGCTTCGACAAGCTCCTGATTGCCACTGGGGCTTCTCCTCGACTTGCGACGATTCCCGGCGGAGGTCTTCCCGGTGTAATGGCTCTCAAAAACCTGGAAGACGGAAGGGCCATCCAGGGGCTGCTGGCGGCAAAAACGGTGCGGAGCGCGGTCATCCTTGGCATGGGGTATATCGCCTTGGAGATGTGCGAGGCGCTGCGGGCCAGGGGGCTCGCGGTGGACCTGATCAAGCCCGGACCCGTGTTCCTCCCCTGGCTGCATCCGGATTTAGCTGTCGTCGTCCGGCAGGAGGTGGAGGCCAGCCAGGTGGGGGTTCATCTGGGCCGGAATCTCCAGCGGATCGAGCCGGCCGGGGAAAAGGGATTCAAGGTGCTTTCGGATGGGCCGACGCTGGAATGCGGCCTGGTCCTCGTGGCCACAGGAGTGGCTCCCAACAGCCAGCTGGCGGAAAAAGCCGGCCTTCAGCTGGGCCCGCAGAGATCGATCCACGTCGACAAGTGCTTGATGACCTCCTGCCCGGACATCTTTGCCGCGGGCGACTGCGCCGATGCCGTGCATGTCGTAACGGGCCGCGACGTCTGGATTCCTCTGGCGTTGCGGGCCAACCGGGCTGGCTGGGCCGCGGCCGACAACGTGACGGGCCGGCCGGTGGAGTTGCCCGGGGTGGCGGGCACGGCCGTGTTCAAGGTGTTCGACCTTCAGGTGGCCCGCACGGGGTTGAATGCCGCCGAGGCCCGGGAGGCGGGCTTTGATCCGGTCGAAACAGTGATCCAAAGCCGCAGCCGGGCGCATGCCCATCCCGGCGCCAGCACCATCCATGTCCAGATGGTGGCGGACCGCCGATCCGGGAAACTGCTGGGAGCTCAAATGGTGGGCCGCGAAGGCGTGGCCCACCGCATCAACGCCCCGGCCGTGGCGCTGCACGCGGGAATGACGGTGGCGGACTTCATCCAGTGCGACCTGGCCTATGCCCCGCCCTTCAGCCCGGTCTGGGATCCCCTGTTGACGGCTGCCAACCAGCTGTCCAAAGCGCTGTGACGCTTGACATGATTACGACCCGAACTCAAGGAGGAAAAGAGGTCGCCTACCGAATTCACCTATACAGGTTGGAGCGATTCGGCAGTCGACTGATCATACAGATTCCAATCGCACCAGGAGCCGATGGGCGATCGTCAGGTGGCGACCGCCCATTTCTTCTTGGCGATTCGGCACACCAAATTGGACATCAGGAAGGCCATCACTCCGGCAAGATGAAACAAGTCCAATCCGATGATGAAGCCGTCTGAAAAATGAATGTACGGGAAGTTTTTGATGACGATCAGCGCACCGGAAACGACGATCGCCGACAGAAGCACCGTGCGTTCCGCTCCGACAGGATGAAATCGGAGGCAACGTAAAACACCAGACCCAACAATATCACCGCTCCGATATAGTGAATGTTGCGCGTGATGTAAAAATCCGCCAGCCAACCCAATCCCGGGACGTCGCTCATGTAGTAACGGTTGTAGATCGGCATCTGTCCGAAACCGGTCAGGGCCATGACGATCAGGGTCAGGGTGTATAGGATCTTGACCCAACGCGAATAGGCAGCTGCGCGCGGTTTTGGTTCAAACATTCTTTGCACCCTCCCAGTCGCCGTTCGGTTTTTCCGTGTTCCTGGTTTTCAGAAAATGAAGCGTTGCCGCGGCCAGGCCGGCCATCGGCGCCATCACCATCGCCGCCGCCAGGTTGTTGGCATTGGCCATGGCGTCTTGAACCGGCTTGAGATGGGGTTGGCCGTCGCCCGTGGTGATGGCCCGGTTGAGTTCCTCAAACGGCACCGGCGAGACATAGATCGTGTTGGTGCCGCCGTTCTCGCTGGCGCCGTAGACATGGCCGCCGATCTCTTGCGCGATGGCATGTGCCTTGGCGATGATGTCCGGCCGCGGGCCGATGATCTGCACCTCTTCCGGGCAGGCCTCGATGCAGGCCGGCAGCCCGCCCTGGGCGATGCGGTCGTAGCAGCGGTCGCACTTGTACATAACCCCGTTTCCGGCCAGCGAAGGCAGCAGGTCCAAATACAGCCCCACGCCGGTCTGGCGTTGAGGGATGTCCCAGGGGCAAACATCCTTACACTTGGAGCCCCCGAGGCAGATGTCCGCATCGATCCGCGCAATCCCATTTTCGAGCTGCTTGGCGGAACCCCAGGGGCAGAGCTTAACGCAGGGTGGGTTCACGCAGTGCATGCACCGCCGCGGAAGCGTGAGGTCGGTGTCCTCGCCGTTGATCTTTACGGTGGCATGCTGGATGAACAGCCAGTTGTAGGGCGTCAGGCGGTCCACGGTGTCCCGCTTTTCGGACCAGTCGGAGATCTTTACGCGCGATGGATACATTTTAGGAAATGGCTTTTTAGGCTCGGGGAATTTGGGCGTATTGGCCTCATGGCAGGCCTGCACGCAAGCCTCGCAGCCGATGCATTTGCGGATGTCGATGAGGGTGGCCAGGTAGCCGCGGTCGTCAGCTCCCGCCAAAGCCCGGGTGCCGGGCAGAGCCGTCGCGGCGACTCCGGCCGCCGCAGCGATGCCGCTTTTCAAGAACCGGCGACGTGAAATCGATGAAGTCATAAGAACCTCCTAAGAACTCATAATGAAAGCGAGCGACGTTCCTTCGTCGCCAATCACCCGGCGGGGATTTCGGTGAAGGCGGTTACACGCCTAATTGAGATCAGACCAGCTTGCCGCCACATCTAAGCAATACTTATACCACATTGATAGGTCTTTAACCGGCGGGCGCAATTATCGTTGAACGCTCTTGGAGGCGGTGGCGATTGGGTTGATGCAGGGGGTCGAAGCCGTTCCGGGGTCCTGATCAAGCCCGGCCGGTTTCCTTGAGCTTATCCCGGAACACGCGGTAGAAGGCGAGGTATTCGGTAAGCCCGCGGCTCAGGATCTTCCCCGTGTCCTCGATATTTTTGGAATTGATGATGAGGTTGACGCTCTTCAGGAAGGCGGTCATGTTGTCCATCGTGCGGTGGCGGTTGGAGATCATGGCGACGAACATGTTGCGGCGGATGGCCATCCCCAGGCGTTCCATGTAGATCAGGACCCCGTTGGCCTCCGGGTTGTCGGTGTCGAAATTCTCATCGACCACCACGACGTCGTAGACATGATAGCGCATGCGCTTGAGCGCTTCGCGCGCGGTCTCGGCCACCGTAATTTGATATTCCATCAGTTCCAGGCTTTCGATAACGGGCTTGCGCAGCAAGGGATTCAGCTCGCACACCAGGGCGGTCTTGCCTTCCTCTTCGATGAAATCGAACGGCCGGTCGGCTGGGTTGTAGGAGCTGGTATCGATATCCTTGAGGGAGACCTTGCCGACCGGCGCAGCCGGATCGGCGCCCACGGTGATCCGGGTCTGGCATTTGGGACATAGGAAAGATGCCGGCTGGCCCGGCGGAATTTTGTCGTCGGCGATTTTGAATTGGCTCTGGCAGCTGGTACAGGCGATGTTCATACGGATGTCCTTTTAGGCCGACCCGGCGGCAACATGCGGCGCGATTCCGCAATGAGTAGCGGTTAGGCCGCCATCAGATCATTTTGTTGTAGGCGCGGTCGATCTCCAATTTACTGATGTCGGTGGTGGCCTCGCCGCGCGCGCTCTTGATCATGTCGATTCCGCGGCCAACGTTGCCGCGGTGGGAGGCATAGGCCATGGACGTTTCCTGGGTGATCTGCCCCTGTTCGTATAATGAAACCAGGTGCTGATCGAAGGTGATCATGCCGAAGGCATTGCCGGCTTCCATGATGTCGTGAAAGGTTTTCCCCTCGGCCTCGCCGTTGAGGATGGCGTCCTTGACCCGCAGGCTGGTGCCGAGAATTTCAAAGCTGGCGACCCGTCCGCCGCCGATTTTCGGCAGCAGCCGCTGGCAGACGACCCAACGCAGGGAGTCCGCCAGACGAATGCGGATCTGCTGCTCGTCCTCGTTGGGAAACATACCCAGGATACGGTTGATGGTGGCACCGGCGTCGGTGGTATGCAGGGTCGTCAGCACCAGGTGGCCGGTTTCAGAGGCGCTTAAACCGATTTCGACCGTCTCGCGGTCCCGCATTTCTCCCACCAGGATCACCTTGGGAGCCTGGCGCAACGCGGCGCGCAAGCCGTTGGCGTAGTTGTCGAAGTCCATCCCCAGCTCGCGCTGGTTGAAAGTGGCCTTTTTGTGGGGGTGTTGGTACTCGACCGGGTCCTCGAGGGTGACGATGTGCACCGAACGCCGTTCGTTGATGTCGTCCAGGATTGCCGCCAGGCTCGTGGTCTTGCCGGATCCCGTGGCGCCGGTGACGAAGACGATGCCGTTTTTTTCCTTGGCGATCTGGTACATGCTTTTAGGCAGGCCGCGTTCTTCGATCGTCGGGATCTTCGACTCCAGTTTGCGGCAGACGATGGAGAAGTTGCCGCCCTGGGAGAAGATGTTGACGCGGAAGCGGGCCTTGCCGGGCAGGGAATAGGACAGGTCGCAGGAACCGGTTCGGAGCATGGTCTCGGTGAGCCGCCGGTCCTGATTGATGAGATTCAGGGCCATGACCTCCGTTTGAAACGGGGTCAGCGGTTTGATGCTGTTGCGGATCTCGATCGGGACCAGTTCACCGGCGCTCTCCACCTGCATGGGCTTGCCGACCGTGAAATTCAGATCCGAAACTTCGCGGTACGCATCCAACATCTTGACCAGAATGTGGTCGATTTCCTGTTTCTTCACGTCACCCTCTCCTCAATCGAAATCATGCTTCGGTGAAATCGGCAGGAGCGCCCCTCAACAGCGGCCGGAAGCGCGCCTTGTCATTGGACTTGGCGTAGCCCTCCTCGGCGCTGATCGAGCCCCGCTTGAACAGATCCATGATCGAATCGTCCAGCAGCGTCATGCCGTATTTCTTTCCGGTCTGGATCATCGACGGGATCTGATGACTCTTGCCTTCGCGGATCAGGTTGCGGACGCCCGGGGTGGCGATCAGGATTTCCAGCGCCACGATGCGGCCGATCTTGTCGACGCGCTTGAAGAGCGTCTGGGAAATAACCGCCCGCAAGCCGTCGGCCAGCGTGGAGCGGATCTGCGCTTGCTCCTGGGCTGGAAAGACCTCGATCACCCGGTCGACCGTCTTGGTGGCGCCGGTGGTGTGTAGGGTGGAGAACACCAGATGGCCAGTGGTAGCGGCTTCGACCGCCAGTGAGATGGTCTCCAGGTCCCGCATTTCGCCCACCAGGATGATGTCCGGGTCCTCGCGCAGCGCTCCCCGCAATGCGCTAGAGAATGTCTTGGTGTGAATGCCGATCTCGCGCTGGTTGATGATGCAGGCCTGGCTCTGGTGAACGAACTCGATCGGGTCTTCAATCGTGATGATGTGGTCCTTGCGGTTGCGGTTGGCGACATCGATGATTGAGGCGAGTGTGGTCGATTTGCCGCTGCCGGTCGGGCCCGTCACCAGTACCATCCCGCGGGGCAGCATCGCCAGCTTGGACACCACCGGGGGCAATCCCAGCTGTTCGGCTGTGAGGATGGCATTGGGGATTTCTCGGAAGACCGCGCCCACCCCGTTTTTCTGCATGAAGAAATTGGCGCGGTATCGCGCCAGCCCCGGAATTTCGTGGCCGAAGTCCACGTCACCGGTTTCTTCGAACAGCTTGATCTTATGCTCGGGAGTGATTTCGTAGAGCATGGATCGCAGATCGTCGCTGGTCAGCACTTTGTATTTAATCCGTTCGATTTCACCGCGGATTCTCAGAGCCGGAGGCTGACCGGCCACGAGATGCAGGTCGGAGGCCCCCTGCTCGTGCATCAACTTGAAAAACGCGTCAATTTTAGCCATGGATGTCTCTTCGTCCCGGCGCCTGCCGCAGCAGGGTTATTTCGCTGATTTCAAGACCTTCAACTTGCCAGCGTACTCGTCCGATTCGCGGGCCGACTCCCGGCCGGCCTCCAGCATTCGGCGGTGGGTCTCGATCACGAACATAATTTCCTCTTCGACCTGAATGCGCTGGCGTTTGAGAGCCGCAATGGAATCCTGAAGCTCAGCGACCCGGTTCTGGGCGTGCTGGAGGAGTTTCTCAGCCTTGCCCTCCGCTTCCGCTACGATGACATCGGCCTGGCGTCGGGCGTTTTCCTGCATCTGGTCCAGGACCTTCTGGGAGTGCAACAAGGCGCGTTTAAAGGTTCCCTCCCGACGCTGGTGCTCTTCGACGTCGAATTGCAGCTTTTTGTTTTCGTCGGCCAGCCGGTGGACTTCGCGCTGCAGATCTTCGAAGCCGTTGGCCGTTTGCTCCAAAAAGGTCTCTACTTCTTTGGTTGCATACCCGCGCAGTCCGATCCGAAAGCGCTGCTGCTGGATGTCAAGCGGCGTGAGTGCCATATGCATTCCTCCCGTCTAAGATCACCGCATGCCGGCGGCAAGTTCGAACAAGCTGGCGACGACAAAATGTTCCAGAAACAGGATGGCCAGCATCGCGATTACCGGTGCGAGATCAATCCCGCCGAAGACGACCGGTAGACGCCGGCGGATGAGATAGAGCACCGGCTCCGTCAGGGTGTGAATGAACCGAACGATGGGGTTGTACGGATCGGGGTTCACCCACGAGAGCACCGCCCGGGCGATAATGATCCACATGTAGATGCTCAGGGCCAGGCTCAAAACCTTGGCCGCGGCGACCAACAAATTGGCGAAAACAAACATGGCGTCCTCTTTCTATTCGGAAAAAATTGAACCATCGACGGAATCGTCCGCCCGGTCCTGAGGACACCCGCTAAAACGCCGCTACGGCTGGCGCGGTGTTCAAGGAGCATCCATCCATGCTCCCCTTCGGCATTGCAGCCGCGTTGAGATGTATTTCGGCCGGATGCAATTGAAACTTGAGGAAAATAGGGGGGAGCCTACCGGGCGTATATGGACCGTCAATTGATCGGTTCGATAAAAAATATCATGAATTTCGGTCGATTGCAACTTGCAGCGCCATGCGAGAAAAAGCATAGGGCATAGAGCAAAGAGCATAGGGTAAAAGCGGCGGAAAGGGTTATTTCCCCATGCTCTCTGCGCTATGCCCTATGCCAGCTTCACCCCCCGACGATCATCGGAACGAAGAAAACGTCGGCGTCGTCAGGCACCAAGGTTGTTTCGAAGTTCGGTCGCGAAACGTAATGATCGTTGACGCGCACGACCGGACAGTCGTGCGCGTCTGCGTATTCCCGCAGCAGGTCGGCAACGGTCATCCCCGCCCGCCAGGGGTGCTCCTTTCCGGAAACCCGGATCATGCCGTCACCCCGTTGGCCTTCAGCAGGGCCACGACGTCCGGGAAATCGATCCCCAGCCGTTTCACGGTGGCAAGCGTCGGGATTCCGTCGGGTGTCCAGCCGCGGCGCTGGTAGACGGCATACTTGAGGGTTTCGTATTGTTGCTCCCGGAACCTCCGCAACAGAGCGACCTTCTCCGCCGTGGTCTTGCCGGCGATGTCGACCCGGTGGGTGTCGGTCAGGTGTTTGTCATAACGCTCGGCCCGGGATTCGTACTCGAGTTCGGTCACCGGGCCGACGGCCCGATAGGGCAGCGCGTCGTGCTCGCGGCGACCCAGGCCCATGCGCAGGTTGAAAATCCGCTGAAAGTTGTACACCGCCTCGCTCATGCGGATGAGATCGTCCGGAGCGGACTCCCGCCCGGTGACCGAGCTGAAGTATTCGGCGTACCACTGGACGTGCTTCATTACCTTGGCGGGTTCGGCTGAGCTTTGGTTGTCCTCGGGAACAATGTCGTTCCAGGGCAGCTTGCACAGACCGCAGAGCGAAAACCAGGTGCGGAACATGGGGAACCAATGCAGGGCTTCGGCCTTCTTCTCGAACGTGGGCATCAGGTTGTGAACCATGTCCAGGAAGATCAGCCAGGCCTCGTCGTGCTGGGGGCCTTTCAAGGCCAGCCCGTAGCCGCCCTGCTGGGCCAGCGACTCCTTGGTCACGTACTCGGAGAACTCCAGCCCCTTGGATTCCATGCCGATATCGTTCATGATCATCGGGTCGGCACCGAACTCCTTGGCGAAAATCGATTTCATTCTCCGGACCCCCTGGCCGACGAGGCGGCCGAAACCCTCGCCGCGGGCCATTTGGTGAACGATCTCGAGCGCGGCGGCGCGGTTTCCGAAATAAAGCTCCAGACCGCCGGTGTGTGCGGCGGTGATCAGCCCGAGCTCGAAGCACTCCATGGCAAAGGCGGTCGCCGTTCCGACCGAGATGGTGTCCAGGCCGTAGGCGTCGCAGTAGAAATTCAATTCGACCACGGTATGGGGATCGAAGATGCCGAGCAGCGATCCGCAGCCCGCGATGGTTTCATACTCGGGGCCGTCTACGAACACCTTGCGGCCCCGGTAGGGTCCGGTCAGCGGGGTGAAGTCCCGGACGCCGTGCGAGCAGGCCACGGTGCATCCCATCCAGCAGCCGTCGTAGCCGGGGTCGAACAGCTTGCGGAAGACGGCCTGGCCGATGTTGGGGGCCTCGCGGTGGCTGCCGAAGCGGAAGTTGTGGGTCGGCAGCAGGTCGTGGTCGTTCATGATCGTGACGATGTGGGTGGTGCCGATGCGGGCCATCTCGTTCTGCTTGGGGTCGAGCTCGACGATTTCCTTCGAATGCAGCTTGGCGACCTTCTTCAACCGTTCCCGGTCGGCCGGCTGATTGGTCTCGACCGATATCCCGGCGTCCCACCGGGCGACCAGGGCTTTGAGACCCTTGTCGGCGAAGACCGTGCCCACACCGCCGCGGCCGGCCTGTTTGTAGCGGGCGCGCTGGCGCTTGGGATCGTACCAGCTGAAGTTGAGGCAGCCGAAGAAAGTATTCTTGGCGCCGGGGCCGGCCGACACCACGGAGACGTTGCGCGGTTTGCCCTGAGCGAAATGGTCGGTCAGCACCTCCGAGAGTTTGTAGGCGTCCTCCGGCAGGTCCGTGGCGGCGAAGATCTGCACCGTCTGGTCGATGCCGTCCACATAGACGATGAGTTCCCGTTCGGACTTGCCCCGGATCTCGACTGCGTCGAATCCCGAAAACTTGAGATAGGGTCCGAAATAACCGCCCACGTTCGAGTCGATGACCGTACCGGTCAGCGGGGACAGCGTGGCGGCGATGCTCTTGCCGGAGCCGGGGTAGGCGGGCGTTCCGCCCAGAGGGCCGCAGGCGATGCAAACCGCATTTTCAGGATCGTTCCAGCGCGTCGAGGGTTTCACGGCGTTCCACAGCAGCCACAGGTCGAAGCCCTTGCCGCCGATAAACACGTCCTTCATCGATTGGGTCACCGGCCGGGCGGTGATGTCCGGACCGGCCAGGTCGACGTGAAGCGTCTGATGGGCATAGCCTTTATCGATCGCGGGGCGTTGGTATTCGAAGGTCTTGAGAAGCTTCAGGTCATAAGCGGACATGCAGGGATCTCCTTTGGTCGCGCGTTGCGCGAGGATGTTTGGATTTTTGGTGTTTTGTATTTGGTGTTTGGTTTGTTGTCGTTCTAAACACCCAACACTCAACACTGACTATTTCAATTTCTCCATCCCCCTGAATTCCCGATACGGCGAGAATTCCTTCAGGATGATTTCGTCGTTTTCCGAGGTCGTGCCGGAGATCAACCGGGAGACCATCTCGCCGACGCCGGTTCCCAGCATCAGCCCCTGCCCGCACATGCCCGTGGCATGCACCAGCCCCTGTACCTCGCTGTTCCAGCCCACGATGGGCGAGCCGTCCGGAGTCATGGGATAAAGCCCGCGCCAGGTGCGCCGGACCCGGAGGTTTTTCAGGCGCGGCAGCAGGTGGACCAGGCGGGTGCAGATCTGGGGCAGAAACACCGAGGTCTCGCGTTTGTCGGTTCCGACGATGGGCGGATCCGGCGTGATGCAGAAGACGACCTGGCCGTGCCGGTTCTGGTAGAAGTAGAAGTTCTTGGAGCCGGGTGCCGGTCGGACGTCCACGACCATGCAGTGGAAGAACGGCTGCACGGGTTCGGTGATGGCGGCTTCGTGGCAGTCCGGGAGCACCGGGATCGAGATTCCCGCCGTTGCACACAGGGCGGCCGACAAAGGCCCGGCTGCGTCCACGACCACCGGTGCTTCATAACTCCCGCGATCGGTGGCAACCCCCTTGACGCGGCCCTGTTCGATGAGCAGCCGCTCGATTTTTTCCTTGAAACGGAACTCGACCCCCAGGCCCACGGCCCGGCGGTAGTAGGCGTTGGCGACCAGCAGCGGTGAGATGGAGGCGTCCTCGGGAGCGAACGTGCCGCCGAGAAGCCCGTCGGGGTTAATCCCCGGGAGGATCGCGGCGACCTCCCGCGGCTCCACGAAATCGATTTTAAGGCCGTAGGATTTTTGCAGCGGCAGCAGGTTTTTCAGCAGGTCTGCGTCGCTGTCACGGTAGACGGGGTACAGGTAGCCGCCCTGCAGCCACTCAATGTCATCTCCGCGCACCTGCTGCCAGGTGGATAGGATCTGCAGCGAGCGCAGGCAGGCCAGGATCTTGCCGGGAGCCGAATGCGTCGCGCGCACGCCGCCGATGGCGTGCTTGTTTTCGCCCTGACCCGGCGAGGGGTGCATGTCGATCACGAGCGTTCGCAGCCCGTTTTCGCCCAGGTACATGGCGGTCGGCAGTCCGACCGAGCCGGCGCCAGCAATGATCGCGTCGTAGGGTTTATTCATGCGCCCTCCGGCTCGGTGCCGGCGAAGGCGCCGATGGGGACTTCGACAAAGAGCGGCCGGTCCACCCGGTCAGTGACCGTGCCCAGATCGACCCCTTCTTCCTTGAATATGCGCCAGATCATGGGCCGGCACGTCTTGGAGCCGCAGGCGCCCATGCCGGCGCGCGTGAGGGCCTTGAGCTGGTTCAGATCACGGACGCCTGAACGGATGGCAGTCCGGATCTCGCCCGCCGTGATGCGCTCGCAGCGGCAGACGATGGCCTCGTCCGGCGAAGGGGCCTTCTCGTAAACGGCCATGGGATCCGTCTGACGCTCCTGCACCCAGATGCCGACCGCGCGTTTGGCAACCATCCGGTCGACGCGGACATGCACCAGGAGGGTGCCGGGGTATTTCTTGCGGGTTTTAACCTTTTCCACGGCGTAATATCCGAGAATAGCGCCATCCATGTCCGTGACCGGAACCTTCTGGCCGACCGCCACTTTTTCGCGCCAGACCTCGTAGGGCAGGACGACCAGCGGGTGCGCGGGGTCTTTGCGGTAGTCGACCAGCGTGACCGCAAGCCCCGGGCAGATCGCGACGCAACTGGCGCAGCCGGTGCAGTCCGCGGGGCCGGTGAAGTAGGGCAGGCCCGTGATCGCGTCGTTTTCGGTGCGGATGGCGTGCTGCGGGCAGACCGAGGTGCAGGGGTTGCAGGGCACCTCCTGGGTGCAGTGGAAGACCGGAAAGACGCCTTCTTCCCGGGCGGGCGGCTCGCGGTGTACGACGGCTCCCGGCCGGGACTTGAGCACCGCGGCTTTGTCGTCCCACTCGGTCGGCACCTCGCCGCTGAACGCCCCCAGGGACTGAGCGATTTTCAACCCCTCGATCTTGCCCGTGAACATGGCTGCCGAGGCCTCCGCGATCTCCTGGGCATCGCCCGCATGAAAGACGTCCATGCCGAACTGTTTGGCCTTCAGGAAGAACTCGTTCACCTCGGCCAGACCGACCGCGATCAACACCGTGTCCACGGCAACGCTTTTTTGCGTGCCGGGCCTCACGTTCCAGCGGTCGTCGAGTTCGGCGATGGTGGCCGACTCCACGCGATCGCTGCCGGCCGCGCAGACGATGGTATGACGGGTGTAGATGGGTACGCCGAGGCGCATCAGTTTGTCGGCGTGAACCTTGTAGCCGCCGAGGCGGGGCAGGGCTTCGATCAAGGCGACGACCGTGATGCCGGCCTGGATGGCATGGTAGCCGGCGATCAGTCCCACGTTCCCGCCGCCGACAATGAGGACCCGTTCGGAGGACTTCACCAGATCGCGGTTGACCAGGGTCTGAAAGGCCCCGGCGCCATAGACGCCCGGCAGGGTGTTGCCCGGAAAGGAGAGCATTTTTTCGCGCGCGCCGGCGGCCACCATGAGTTTGGACGGCCGGACGGTGACGTAGCGGCCGTTCCGCACCACGCCGACCAGGCGGTCCGAAAATACGGCCACCGCCGTGGTGTTGAGCCAGACTTCGACCGATGGAAGCCGCGAGAGTTCCGCCGCGAGAAGGTGGCCGATCTCAAAGCCGCGCGTTCCCGCGTAGGAATCTTCCACGGAGCCGAAGAACTTGTGGGTCTGAAGCACCAGCTTGCCGCCCAGGCGGTCCTTGTCGTCGACCAGCAGGGTGCGCACGCCGAGCTTCCCCAGTTCGATGGCGGCCGATAGGCCGGCCGGGCCGCCGCCGATGACGAGCACATCGACCGCGACGGTTTCCACCGCCGCCGTCTGCGGGACCGCGTCGTTCTCGGGCAGCCGGGGCAGGCCCTCGACGCTCTGGACCGCCATCCCGGCCTGCAGCGGCGTCATGCAGGCCTTCACCGGCCGGCCGTCGGCGATCACCAGGCACTGGGAGCACTGGCCGTTGGCGCAGAAGAGCCCCTGGGGGCTGCCGTCCTTGGCGTGATGGCCGAAAATGTGGACAGCGTTGGCGATCAGGGCCGACGATATCATTTCGCCGGGATAGCCCGTCAGGGGGGCGGCATTCCAGGTGAACGGGATCGCTTCCCTTTCCGGAATCGCTAGGATGGGGTGGTTGCGGATTCTCATCAGATGGATCGCTTCCTCCGGGAGCCGTCTTTCGGGACAGGGGCGCTGCGCCGGGCAGACGGTTTCGGTTCGGCCGCTTCTTCCCGGGCGCGGCGTTGCATATGGATGCTGAAGCGCTGGACGTGTCCGCGGGCCAGCTGTCGGGCGGCGGTGGCGTCCCCTTTTTCGATGGCAGCGACCAGATCGCAAAGGTCCCGGTAGTTTTCCGCCAGCTCGCGGTCATCCATGGATAGGAAGCGGTCGTAGTAACGGTGGATGTTGTCATGGATGGAGGTAAGGACGCTCTGATAGATGGGGTTCTGGGTGGCGGCAGCAATGGCCATGTGGATCTGCTTGTCCACCTCAAGCAGTTCATCTCGGCCCCGGTGACCGTTTTTCGTGCAGCCGCCGGCGACGACCAGCAGGTTCTTCAGTTTGCGGACATCGGCGGCCGAGCGCCGTTCGGCCGCTTGCCCAGCAATGCTGCCCTCCACCCCGACCCGGAATTCGGTCAAGTGGCTCAGGGAGACTTTCTGCGATCGGATGAGCAGCCCCAGGCTTTCACTGATCCGTCCGGCGTCGACGGAGCGAACCACGGAGCCGCCGCCGACGCCCAGGCGGATTTCGATCAGGCCCTTTTGTTCCAGCACCCGCAGGGCTTCCCGCAGGGTTCCGACCACTTCCTGGAAAACCTTGGTGGGTTTGACGGTTTGAAACATCATGACCGGGATCCATCGTAAAAGCATATTTTATAATGGTTAGACCATTCAATTGTAGCGGCCGACCGCCCAGCTGTCAAGCACAAACAGCCGCGCGGTGGATATAATACTTGACTATCGGGGGATGAGCTCCTAAGAGTTCAGATCGGATTTGAACCTGTTCGGAGGAGGCCGGTGCGGACATGCTGATCGGTAAGAAGCTTTGTTTTGTGGGTTGCGGCAACATGGGCGAGGCCCTGGTGAGCGGTCTGGTGCAGTCGGGCTCGGCCCGGCCGGAGGACATTATGTGCACCGATGTCCGCGAGGATCGGCTGGAGGAGCTGCGCGGTCGTTACGGCGTGCGCACCACCACCCAGAACGTGGACGCTGTGGCTCAATCGGAAATCATCATTTACGCGGTCAAACCGCAGCTCATGGCCGAGGTGCTGAAAGAAACCGCCGATCAGCTGGATCTGTCCAAGGTCGTCATCTCCATCGCTGCGGGCGTGCCGCTGCGGGCGATCGAGTCCCTGCTCCACAAGGAACTGCGTCTGATCCGGGTCATGCCCAACATTGCCGCTTCGGTGAAGGAGTCCGCAACGGCGCTGTCGGCCGGCAAGCATGCCAAGAAGGAAGACGTCGAGCTGGCGATGGCCATCTTCAATTCCGTGGGCAAGGCCGTCTTCTTGCGCGAAAACTACCTGATGGACGCCATCACGGGGCTCAGCGGCAGCGGTCCGGCCTACATCTTCATCATCGTCGACGCGCTCGCCGATGCCGGAGTGAAGATGGGACTGGCGCGGAAGGACGCCCAGTACCTGGCGGCCCAGACCGTATTGGGGGCGGCCAAGATGCTGATGGAGACCCGCGAGCACCCCGGCCAGCTGAAAGACCGCGTGACGTCTCCGGGCGGCACAGCCATCGCCGGCATTCATACCCTCGAAAAGGGTGGTCTGCGGACCACTCTGATCAATGCCGTGGAAGCGGCCACCCATCGTTCCAAGGAGCTCGGCGAGATGATGATCAAGTATTTCGCCGATGCGAACAACAATTAACAGCGGACGATAGGAAGGCGCGCCGCCCCCAGATGCACCTCTCGGATGAATTGGCGAATCGGAAAAAGCCGGCAGCGTTTCTCTGCAGGCCTTTTCCGCAGCATCCCAACCATTGTGGTTCCCCCGTCCATTAATTTATAGAAAAACCACCATCTCAGAGAAGACATGAAATCAATTATCCATACAAAAACCTTCAAAATGGATGTTCCCGTAGCCGAGCTTTTTCCATTATTCAGTCCCGAAGGCGAAAAACATTGGGTGCCCGGCTGGGACTATGAAAATGTGATGGGGAAAACCGAACTCGCCGAGGACTATGTTTTCTTAACCAAAACCCATGATCACCGGACGGCGGATGCGATTTGGATCGTAAAAAAATACGACCCCGATTCGCATGTCGTGCAATTCTACAAAATCGAACCCGGATACAAAGTTGGCGTTGTCTCAGTAAAGTGTACCGAGCTGGGAGCCTCAAAAACAGAAATTCAGGTGAGGTACAACTACTTGGCGCTGTCAAAAACCGGAGAAGAGTTTGTTGCCGGATTTAACGAGAGCGCCTACGAATTATTCATCGGTGAATGGCAAAAGTTGTTATTGAACTATTTCGAGTCCAAGGACCAACAACCGGTTTAACCCGATCACATGAGCCGTGCAGTTTTAAGGCAATTGCCGCATCGAGGGGTCGGGCCAAGTCCAATTCTCGAACTTACGGGCTTATTTCCGCCTCCACGACTATTTGCCATGCGGCCTCCGCGGTGTTAAATTGCCTTAAAAATTGCACCCATTCAGGGGGGAAGAGGCGTACCGGATGGAGAGGTTGAGGGTATGGGGTCTTCTGCTGGTGCTGCTGACGGGCGGATTAAACGGTGCCGCCGCAGCAGACCGCATCGAGTGGCACACGTATGATGCCGGCATGTCTCGCAGCAAGTTCGAGAAAAAGAAGGTGTTTCTATACTTCCATGCAGAGTGGTGCACCTATTGCCGCGACATGGATCTCAAGACGTTCAAGGATCCGGCGGTGATCGGCGCGCTCAACCGGAACTTCATCGCCATCCGCGTGGATTCGGACCGTGAGCAGGCCGCTGCCACCCTGTTCCGGGTCAAGGGTCTTCCAGATTCCTGGTTTCTCTCGGAAAGCGGCGCTGTCATCGGCCACCGGCCCGGATTCATTCCGGCCGACCAGCTGATGAAGATCCTCGATGTCGTTCTATCTGGCAGCTCCGCCAAATAGGAGTTTCCTGCGGTCGCCGAAGGGAGGGCCTCGTGTGGCCTCGAGCGGATAGCCACAGCTATGATCTTCGGTTCCGAATTCGGCTCCGGTTGATTCAAGCAAAAACGGACGTTCGGGTGATTACACAGATCCATGCGGTATTCATGCGCACGATTCATAACACTCAATTTCTTCGGGCCTTCGGGCTGCTCGCGACGGCGGTTTTTTTGATGGTGGGCTGCGCCGTGACAACCAAGATGGATACCGGACCTTTCACGTCCGAGCTGCCGTCGCCGGAGACCATCATTTCCGGGAGTACCGGTCAGCCGGTGTCCTTCGACGCCATGCTGGCCGACCTGCTGACCGCTGCGGTGGTCTATGTGGGCGAAAAACACACCGCACCGGGGCACCACGCGATTCAATTGCGCGTGGTTCAAGCGCTTCACCTTCAGGGCCCGCGGCTGGTGGTCGCGATGGAGATGTTCGACCGCTCCTATCAGCACGTGCTGGACCGTTGGTCTGCCGGTGAGCTTGATGAAGACGGATTTTTACGCAGTACCCACTGGTATGCCAACTGGCGTTTCGATTACAAACTTTACCGCGACATTCTCGAATACATCAAAGCGCATCGGATCCGGCTGGTGGCCCTGAATTTGCCCTTCAACATTCCACCGAAGATCCGGGTCGGCGGCATCGAGCACCTCTCACCCTACGAAAAAGCGTTCCTGCCCGCGCAGGTGGACACCACCTTTGCGGCCCACCGCGAGTTCGCCCAAAAAATTTTTAGCATGCATGATTTCAAAGCCGGAGCGAAGTTTGAAGATTTTTATCTGGCCCAGTGCGTGTGGGAGGACGTGATGGCCGAATCCGTCGCCAATAATTTAGGCGCCGGTCGGTTGGTGGTGCTGGCAGGCAATGGCCACATTCAATACAAGTATGGAATCCCCGAACGTGCGTTCAAACGGAACGGCGCTCCTTACCGAACCATCTATCAAGTTTCATCCGGCGAGGATGTGGATCCTTCCATCGCCGATTATGTCTTAGTGACTCCCTGATTAGAGGTTGGGGCCATCAGGCCGAAATAGTTAATTATCGCAATATGTTGAAAGATTTTATTGACTTTCATCAACATATTGTATAAAATCTCTTTAAATAGTAACAACGGCCCTCACCTGAATGCCCTCGCTCGGATCAACAACAAAAACTGAGAGATTTCCCCCGTTATCAGGCCGGTCGCAATCGGCCGGAGTGCATGAGCGTTGTTCGCGATGAATTGACCTGAATGCAGCCCCGGGAGCGCCCACCGTGTTCGAGAAGATTGAAAAAAGAGACGGACGGATTGTCGATTTCGATTCTTCCAAAATAACCGCTGCCATCGCCAAGGCCGGCAACGCGACCGGGGAATTCAGCGAACGCGACGCTAGAAAACTCACCCTGCGCGTTCTGACCCTGGCTCACGACCTGCGCCTCGGACCGAACCCCAAAGTGGAGGAGATCCAGGACATCGTCGAACGCGTGCTGTTGGATTCGCCCTTTTACAAGACCGCCAAGGCCTACATCCTCTACCGCGAGCAGCACGCTCAGATCCGCAAGATCGCCACGCGGGCCAATGTCGATCTGGTGAACCATTACATCGATAAGCTCGACTGGAAGATCCGCGAAAACAGCAACATGAGCTACTCGCTCCAGGGTCTCAACAATTACATCTCATCGGAGGTCACGTCCGAATACTGGCTGAACAGCATCTATCCGCCCGAGGTGCGGAAGGCCCACGCCGAGGGCGACATTCATATTCACGATCTGAACCTGCTGGCGGTCTACTGTGTGGGCTGGGACCTGATGGACCTGCTGCGCCAGGGGTTCAAGGGTGTGGAGGGCAAGGTGGAGAGCTCTCCGCCCAAACATCTGCGCAGCGCGCTCGGTCAGATCGTCAACTTTTTCTACACGCTGCAGGGCGAGGCCGCCGGGGCGCAGGCTATCGCCAACTTCGATACCCTGCTCGCTCCGTTCGTACGCTATGACCGGCTGGAATACCGTGAGGTCAAACAGGCTCTGCAGGAGTTCATCTTCAACATCAACATCCCGACTCGGGTCGGATTCCAAACGCCATTTACCAACATCACCCTCGACCTCCACCCGCCGGCCATCCTGAAGAACATGCCGGTGGTGGCCGGCGGGGTGGAACAGCCGGAGACCTATGCCGAGTTCCAGCCCGAGATGGACGCCATCAACCGGGCCTTTGCCGAGGTCATGATGGAGGGCGACGCCAAGGGCCGGGTGTTCACCTTCCCGATCCCGACCTACAACCTTACGGCGGATTTCGATTGGAACAACCCCAACCTCGAACCCGTGTGGCGCATGACCGGCAAATACGGAATCCCGTATTTTTCCAACTTCATCAACTCGGACATGTCGCCGGAGGACGCCCGCTCCATGTGCTGCCGGCTGCGACTGGACAACCGCGAACTGCTCAAACGCGGCGGCGGGTTGTTCGGCGCCAACCCCCTGACCGGCTCCATCGGCGTGGTGACGCTCAACCTGCCGCGGATCGGCTATCTGAGTCAGGACGAGCGGGATTTCTTCGCCCGGCTGGCCCGCCAGGTGCGGCTTGCCTCGGAAAGCCTGACGCTCAAGCGCAAGGTGCTCGAGCAGTTCACGGACAAGAACCTCTACCCTTACTCCAAGTTTTATCTGCGCGAGATCAAGAAGAACTTCGGCATCTATTGGAAAAACCATTTTTCGACCATCGGCATCATCGGCATGAACGAGGCCTGCCTGAATTTCCTGGGTCAGGACATCACGACCGAACCGGGCCAGGCGTTCGCGCTGCGGATTATGAATTTCTTGAGAGACACCCTCGCCGGTCTTCAAGAAAGCACCGGGACCCTGTTCAATCTCGAGGCCACGCCGGGGGAAGGGACCTCCTACCGGCTGGCCATGCTCGACCAGCAGCGCTTCGCGGAGATCATCTGCGCGAACGAGGCCGACGTGCGCAGCGGCCGGGCCGTTCCCTATTACACCAACTCCAGCCAATTGCCGGTCGGTTATACCGACGACGTGTTCGAAACGTTGCGCCTGCAAGATGACTTGCAGTGCAAGTACACCGGCGGCACCGTCTTGCACATTTTTCTCGGCGAACAAGTCAGGGATCCTGCCGTGATCCGCAATCTGGTACGGAAGATCGCCTCACGGCATCGTCTGCCCTACTTTACGCTCACTCCGACCTTCAGCATTTGTCCGACCCATGGGTATTTGGACGGGGAGCAGACCCACTGCCGTCAGTGCAGGGAAACCACCGAAGTCTATTCGGGAGTGGCGGGCTATCTCCGGCCGGTTGACCAATGGATCAGCCATAAGCCGACCGACTTCGCAGACCGCAAGAGCGTCACGGTTGCATCCTGAATTTATGAAAATCGGCGGCCTCCAGAAGCAATCGCTCATCGACTATCCCGGAAAGCTCAGTTGCGTCCTGTTCCTGGCCGGCTGCAATTTCGACTGCCCGTACTGCCACAACCCCCAGCTGGCCGGCGATCCGGCCTGCCGGCCGGAGGCGATCGCCGAAAACGAGGTCATCCGGTATCTATCGCAACGCCGGGGTTGGCTGGAGGGAGTCGTGATTTCCGGCGGCGAGCCGACCCTGCACTCGGACCTTCCGGATCTCTGCCGTCGCATCAAGAGCATGGGCTACCCGGTTAAGCTGGATACCAACGGCAGCCGGCCACAAATGATCCGGACGCTCGTCGACGCAGGTCTCGTGGATTACCTCGCCATGGACATCAAGACCGAGCCCGAACGCTATACCGAAGGCGTCGCTCCCTCGTGCGACAGCACCGCGCTGTTGGCTAGCCTTCAAATCATCATGGATTCAGGCCTGGATTACGAATTTAGAACCACCTGTGTGCGGCCGCTCGTGACCACCGCTACGATTCGGCATATCGCCCGGCTGATCTCCGGCAGTCGACATTATTCGCTTCAGCCGTTCAGGGAGTGCCGCATGCTGCACCCCGACTATTTCCGAGGGATCGATCCCGCCTACTCTCCGGAAGAAATGGAACACTTCCGGCGCATTGCCGAACCGTGGGTTTCCGCTTGCACGGTGCGTTGACCTGGCTGTCCCAACGGATGCCTGCGACCGCGTTTCCCCGGATCGGGATTGTAAAAAAATCTTGTTTTGGCCCATAAATCATGTTAATCGGCGGCGTTATGACGGTTACGGGATGGGGTCAGCGGCCACCCCCTGCGCCGGGCGGCACCCCTGAATGGTCAAAAGGAGGAAGGGTTCATGGATAGCGGGAGCAAATTCCTAACGTTTACCTCGGTCATCATGTTAGCGTTGATCCTTCAGGTGGTTCTGGCGGTGGCCGACCAGCGCGACGACCCTGAAAAAGCAGCCGTGGAATTCGCCGAAGCCTATTTCTGGCTCGATCCTTCCATGGCCGGCCGGTTGTGCAAAGACTTAACCGGCAACGCCGAAAATCCTGCGGTGCAAAACTACCTGCAACGCATCGATCAGGAGGCGCGTTCGCACGGGTATGGCTTCAATTACATGAAACAGGGTCTCTTTCACATCGATGCCAAAACCACCTTGAAAGACGCCGATACCGCCATTGTCACGCTGAAAGGCGAGCGGCGGCGCACCATCAATCCGGTGTTCGGTCTGGTGGCGCGCTGGTTTTTCATGGGTGAAACCCATCCGGTGGAGGAAACTCTGAATCTGGTCAGAGAAGGAGGCAGCTGGAAGGTCTGCGGCAAACCCTTCCAATTGCTTGATAGCTGATTCCTTGATCAGTATAGTGCTTTGACAACGTGCCGGTTTCATGGAAATGAAATCGGCACTTTTCTTCCCTCATCTTTTATCTTTTACGCGGCACTCCGTATGGACGATGCGTCTTCCCTGTACGCGCGGCTGCGCGACCGGGCCCGCCAGATCGCGTCCCGGTACCCTCCGGCGGATTTTTAGGTGTCGGAGCTACGGCGGAGCGTGTGCGAGCGCTTGGAAGATGACTTTGGGCACGGTTTGTTGCATGCCGTCAAGGTGGCCCTGGACGCTGGTGCGTTGATCCATATCGAAGGGCGGGTCGCCGGTTATTCGGAAGGCTACCTCGCGCGGCGCATCTGCATCGCCCACTGCGCCGGCCTGCTGCACGACATTCAGCGCAAGCAGAATAACCACGCCGAGCACGGGGCCCGCCGGGCGCGGGAACTGCTCGCCGTCTACCCGCTGACCGCCGATGAAATCGAGGACATCTGCATCGCCATTCGCAACCACGAGGCCTTCAAGAGCACGGCTATCGTCAACACGCGTGAAGGCGCGCTGGTGTCCGACTGCCTGTACGACGCCGACAAATTCCGCTGGGGACCGGACAACTTCACGGACACCCTGTGGGCGATGATCGCATTCACCCGTCCGGCCCTGCCCGACTTCCTGAAGCACTATCCCGCCGGGATGGCGAGCCTGGCCCGAATCAAATCCACTTTTCGCACGGCGGTCGGCCGGACTTACGGCCCCGGGTTCATCGATCTCGGGATCGCCATCGGCGAAGAGCTCCATCAGGCGATTCGCAATGAATTCTGTCACATTCCTGTTTGACACCTTTCGGTAGTTTTTCTATACTCGCGAGCGCTTTTCCCGTCATCTATTCTTCTCCCCATACCGAAAAAGGAGGTTGAAATGCCCGTGCAGGATTGGCCCACCCCGAACTGGCCGGACGGCGTCCCCCGAAAAGTCTCCGATTACACCAAACCGCTTTTTGCGATCCTGGATGAAACGGCCAAGGAGTATCCGGACCGAGTCTACACGATTTTCAGCGATGCCTCGCGAACCTATGCCCAAGTGAAGGATACCGCCGACCGCATTGCCAATTTTCTGGCGGCGCGCGGCATCCGCAAGGGCGATCGCGTGGCCATTTTCCTTCCCAATCTGCCGCATTTCCCGCCGGTTTATTTCGGTATCCTCAAGGCCGGCGCGATCGGCGTCACCTGCAACCCTCTTTACACCGGCAAAGAGCTCCAGCATCAGCTCAAGGACTGCGGCGCCAAGGCGGTCTTCTGTATGGATCATCCGAATTTCTATCCCACCACGGTCAAGTCCATCGAAGGCACCGCCGTTGAAACGGTGGTGATCTGCGGGGTCAAATCCTATCTGCCGAAGCTCAAAGGGCTGATCGGCGGCCTGCTGGGCAAGATTCCAAAGGCCGACCGGTATGAAGCCGGGCACTTGTTCTTCGATGATGTCGTTGCCGCTGCGAAGCCCGAACCGCCCGCCGTGCGCATTAACCCGGAAACAGACCTGGCCCTGATTCTCTACACCGGCGGCACAACGGGGGTTCCCAAGGGCGCCTGCTTGACGCACACCAACTTCACCTACGACCTTGCCGGCATCCACCATTGGATGCAACTCGTGCACGAGCCAGGCGCCCAGCCCGAGGTCCAGCGCCGGGCCTTTCACACTTATCTTGGGGTGCTGCCCTGGTACCACAGCTTCGGGATGACGTGCGCCATGCTCTCCTCCTGCGCCAGCGCCAGCCGGCTGATCTGCGTACCCGACCCTCGGGCCGGGATCCCTCCGTTCACCGAAGTGCTCAAGATCGTTCAGAAGCAGCGGCCGACGCTCATGCCCGCGGTGCCGACCGTTTTCATGGCCTTCACCAACCACCCGCACCTCGAACAATACGACCTGACCTCGCTCATCGGCTGTTTCTCGGGCGGCGCTCCGCTGCCGCCGGAGGTTTGTCGGCGCTTCGAGGAAAAGACCGGCGCCGTCATCTTCGAGGGCTATGGCCTGAGCGAAACCGCGCCGGTGGCCACGGCCAACCCAACCAATACCCGGCAGCGCAGGGTCGGCTCGATCGGGTTTCCGCTTCCGGGCACCGACATCAAGGTGGTGGACCTGGTCGGCGGGACTCAGGAGCTGCCCCGGGGCGAGGACGGCGAGATCGCGATCTGCGGCCCCCAGGTGATGAAGGGCTACTGGAACAAGCCAGAAGAGGATGAGAAAGTCTTCCGCATGATCGACGGCCAGCTGTATTTTCTCACCGGCGACATCGGGCACATCGATGAAGAAGGCTACATCCACATCACCGACCGCAAGAAGGACATGGTGCTGGTGGGCGGATTCAACGTCTATCCGCGCGACGTGGAGGACATCCTCTTTCAGCATCCCAAGGTCGCCATCGCGGCGGTGGTCGGCATACCGGACGCCAAGAGCGGCGAAGCGGTTAAGGCGTACATCCAGCTCAAACCCGGAGAGACCGCCACGGTGGAGGAAATCATGGCTTTCTGCAAGGACAACATGGCCGGCTACAAGCGGCCCAAAGCCATCGAATTCCGCGATACGCTGCCCATGTCCAATGTCGGTAAGGTGCTGCGCCGGCTGTTGCGGGACGAGGAGCGGAGCAAGGTGAAATAGAATGATTTATTGGTTGAATCAATGGTTTTCCAGGCATCCCTACACCATCGCCAGCGCGATCTTCCTGATCCTGGCCGTATTCGGGTGGCGGGTGCTGGACTGGGGGGAGCGGCAGCTCGGGTTCCTGCTGCTGCTCTACTTCATCATGACTCTGGGCATTCGCCTGGATGAGATATCCCGGGCCATTGGCGGCTCCGGCGGCAGAGAGCCGGATTGTCTCGCCGTCCAATTGCGTGAGATCCGGGCGCATCTGCGCCACATCCAGGCCTCGCTCGACAAGCTCCCTCGCCGGAACGGCTCCAGCGAGCATCACGAGCGATCAGACACGCATCTCAATTCAACTAAAACTGGAGATCGAACATGAAGCCGCTCGCACTTATTACTGGAGGGGCCGGTTTTATTGGGTCGCATACGGCAGAGGCTTTGCTTAAAGCAGGTTATCGAGTAAGAGTTCTGGATTGTCTGGATCCGCAAATTTATGGAGCCGGGAGTGGTTTCCCAAGCTATCTAAATAAAGATATTGAATGTGTGTATGGTAATGTACGTAATTTCGATGATGTTATTTCGGCACTATCGGGGGTTTCGTATTTATTTCACTTTGCTTCACTGACGGGTGTCGGCCAGAGTATGTATGATTTAAGAAATTATATTGATACCAACGTTTCCGGTACGGCAACATTGATTGAGGCTATAATTAAAAGTCGGCTTTCCATAGATAGATTCATTCTTTCATCCTCGCGTGCTGTGTATGGTGAAGGAACTTGCAAATGCCAAAATTGTGGAATCATCTATCCTCCTATACGGAAACGAAGCGACCTGGAACTCGGAAAATTCTATATCAGTTGTCCAAGGTGCAAGATACAGACGACATCCGTTCCAACGGAAGAAGATAGGCCCTTGGATCCCAATTCGATATACGGGTGGACCAAAAAACTTCAAGAAGAATTGTGCCGCTATGCCGCAGATTCCTTTGGGCTGCCTGTAGTTATTCTTCGCTATTTTAATGTTTATGGATCAAGACAATCTTTAAAAAATCCCTATACCGGCATCGTGTCCATTTTTCTAAACCGTATGGCATCAGGAAAATCCGTGTCCATATATGAACATGGAACCCCGCTGCGCGACTTTGTTCATGTTTCAGACGTGGTCAGTGCCAATTTAAGCGCAATGAGTCAAGAGTTACCAATTGGAACAACTTTGAATGTTGGGAGCGGGACGGCCAGCTCGATTCAGGATATCATAACCGCTCTATCGAAAGCGACGGGGACAAAAGCCACTATTCAGGATCATGGAGAATTTCGCATAGGCGATATTCATGCCTGCATCGCGTCTACATCTAAAATAAAGAATCTATTAAACTATGAGGCAAAAATTACATTAGAAAACGGAATTAGGGAATTTGTTGAGTGGGCGAAAACACAGGATATACCAGATGATTCATACCAAAAAACCGTTGACGAGTTAAGAGCAGTTGGGCTTTTTGGAAGTACGCAATCTGGTATTCCATCATGATAAGAAAGCGAATCCTTTTTATTGGAGAAGCCGTTACACTCGCCCATGTTGCCCGCCCATTTTTTCTGGCTGAATCTTTAGACAGCAGTTTGTACGAAGTTCATTTTGCATGTGATTTGAGATATAAAGCACTAATTTCGCTATCTGAAAGTATTCACTATTGGCCGCTTAATAGCTTGTCCAGTCAGGATTTTATAAAAGCGGCTGACCGGGATGAATACGCATATAGCAAGAGCATGCTGGAAGGATATTTGCATGATGAAAGCCGCCTCATCGAAAGCATCGATCCATGTTTTATAGTCGGCGATTATCGGTATACATTATCGACCAGCTCCGAGCTTTATAGAATTCCCTATGCCGCAATTGCGAATATTCATCATAGTCCATACCGAATCAATGAATTTCCAAAATTCCCTACCCAAAAATCCGTAAGCGCATTGACCAAAAAGATAATTAGACGGCTTATTCCTTGGGGCGACGATCTGCTTGAAAAACAATCCTTGAGTTATCTTAATGTTCTTCGAAAAGAACGGTCGCTTACTCCAATAAGAGATTTTTGCGATCTTCTCACACGCGGAAATTTCACGCTGTATGCCGATGCTCCTGGGTACTTTAAAACGGTCCAACTGCCGTCTAACCATTTATTTCTCGGTCCGATACTCTGGTCGCCGAATATCCGCAAACCCGAATGGTGGCTGAAGTGGGATGAGAAGGAACCACTGATCTATGTGACGCTCGGGTCTTCCGGGAGAATAGAGAATATAGCCGAATTGATTCAAGAACTTAGTCGAATGGGCTGTCCCATCGTGTTGGCAACTGCAGGACGAATTCAACTCGAAGAAATTCCAGCCAATATTTTCGTTGCTGATTATCTGCCAGGATTGGACTGCTGCCGGCATGCGTCCGCGGTCTTGTGCAATGGAGGAAGTGCTACCGCCTATCAGGCGCTTAGCCTCGGAAAACCGGTTGTTGGAGCATGGAGCAACATCGACCAATATTTGACCATGAAAATGATAGAGCTCGAAGGGGCTGGAATCGGATTCCCCATCCAACGCCTTAAACCGAAGAAGGTTGCAGATATGCTCAGCAAAGTTATCAGTGGGGCAACCTATCGGGAGTCGGCTTCAAAATTTGAAAATTGCTTTAAGAAGTATGATGCCAGGATACGATTTCAAAACTTCATTAAGGATCCGAACTCGTTTATGGCTCAGGCTGCGATGCCCGAATCGGTTCAATTAGAATAGAGCGATATTTCATGCTTCAAATCGGCCATCGGCGGAGATCAAATGCCTTTACATAGATTCAACCGACCGGAGAACCCAAAATGCGGCAGCACTCACGCCTGAACGGTGATTTCATACGCGAGAGGATAAAAGCGATCTCCTGGGCACGACCGGCGGCCCGCTTTCTTGAAAGAATTACCTATTACCGTCGGTGCTATTCGGTGTGCAAATGGGAAACTGAATTGCCAGACCAGGCTGAGGAGGAACTGACCCGAAGTGGGTTCATCGCGCGGTTGGGTACCCCGGTGGACCTGGATCGATTGGAACGGCGAGATACGTGGCGCAGCTGCGACTTGTACCGCAAATGGCTTAACGATGGGCGGCAGCTTGTGTTGCTGGAAAAGAATGATGAGATCATGTCATATGCTTGGTTGGATTTCAGTTCGGAGTTCGTGATTGAACAGGTTCCGGAAATCCGCTTTCGGATTGCATCGGATACGTACTTTGCCGATGAAGCTTATACCCCTGTAGCGTATCGAGGCCTTGGATTAAGGCGACTATGCTTTATCGCGGAGATGCTTTTAGCCCGCAGGAAGGGATACCGCCACATGATCTGCTATTTTCTAACCGAGCGGGCGAAGGCCGATGCTTTTCGGAACTACCTTCGAATTGGAAACATCTCAGGAAAAATCATTACCGAAGTTCACTTGATGCAGATCGTCGGGATTCGTTTCTTCTGGATCAAGGAGCTTGTCAAAGACAAGACGCTCGTTAAAATCTGATCCAATCTCGTGATGGAATCGCCGAGAGAGGTGATCCGTGGCGCTCCATCCCGAGGCAGAAGGGCCGGCGCATCGGGCCCTTTACGCTGACGTACGGCTGGAAGGACGTGGCGCTCTATGCCCCGGGCGTGGGGGCGGGGTTTCCGGAGATCGACTACTGCCATGAAAAGACCCTCAAGGTGATTCCGACTTTTGCGGCGGCGGTGCTGGGCGATTTCACCTCGCAGCTGGCCGCCGCGAGCGGATTCAACCCGGCGGGGGTTCTGCACGGAGAACAGGAATTCATATTCCACGGCCCGATCCCGGCGGAAGGAAACCTGATCTCCGACGGCGGCGTGGTCATCGCTAAGGGGGTTTTCGAATTCGGGGATGCTCGGCCGCCCTGAACTTGCGGCAGAGCCTGCGATGTCTCTGTCCGGAGGCAGGTGTTATCGGGTATCCGCTGACAGCCGTGCTACGGGGTTGCCGAAGCTGCAGGGCATCATGGCGGCGCACTTGCCGCAGACATGGGTGGTCTCCGGAAGGTCGGAAAAATAATCGAGGTCGGCGCGGTTGTCCTTGAGGCGTTCCCAGCAGTGCCGACGCTCGAAGCCGTTTGTTTTGAGCGCGTTCACCGGACAGGCTTCCATGCACAGGCCGCAGGCCTTGCCGGCCTTGAGCAGGCAGGCTTCGCGGGTCTCGATCAGCGGATGGGAGCCGAGTTCGGCTTCGGTCACCAGGCTCCCCAGCCGACCGGTGCAGCCGGCCGGTGTGATCAGCATGCAGTGCGTCCCGAATCGTCCCAGGTTGACCAGATGGCCCAGGTGCTTATGGGACCAGCGGGCCATGAGTTTGGTTTCATTGAAGTTGTGGGTCGCCGGGGTCAGCCCGCAGCGGAAACCCGATTCGTTCAGTCGATCGCCCAGGCGCTGGCTGAGACGGTCGATCAGGTCGTTCGTCTGCACATAGGCCAGACCCCAGTTGGAGCAGGGACGGTCGCCGTTGTGGTTTTCGCGGACCAGATCTTTTCGGAACGGAATGAAGAAAACGATTACGGTCCGGGCGGTCGGCAGCAGGTCCCGCGGGTGCAGGTGGTCGTCGGCGGCGATCTGCGTGAGCCTGTCAAAGCGTTCATCCACCGGCGCCGTCGCCAACAACGGTGGCCGCCACCAACCCTCCGTACCCAAACGAGCAGGCTCGTCCGCCACGAACCTTTCAGCCATCCGCCTTAGTTCCTCCACATCCAAACGGTGCAGCGAATCATTCGAATTCATGTTAATATGCCCTCCGACGCCATCCGATCTGCGCATGGCGCATGTCCCAAAGTATGACTCCGGCAATAAAACATGTTCAATACGGTCGTATCACTCATCAGCGGGGCGGGTTTTCGGCCGCAGCGCGCCGCCACCAATTCTTCAGTCGATCCTGCCACGCCCCCCAGCCGTCAAGAGGAACTGCAGACAGGCAGAGACGGCCGGCGGCTGCGTGGGCATCGGTCCTCCGGGGCTGTCCGGGCACATATGAAGCGGGATTGCTGCCGTCCGCAGGTTCGTTGAACGGATGGCGGCGGCGCGCTGCGGCCGAAAACCCGCCCCGCCGAACGCCAGCTGAAGACAGACCTATTT
>JALOPB010000354.1 GCA_025454115.1 Desulfobacterales bacterium
GGACGGTGCGTCGGCCAAGCTGGCCGATCTCCTGAAGGGCTGGCAGGTCCCGGCCGGCCGGGTGCTGCTCGTGGCCGACCGCGAAGTCGCCAAGCTCGGCATGATCGATGCCATTCAAGGCCCGCTGGCCGCCGGCGGGTATGAGGCCGCCGTCTTCGATGCCATTGTCGGCGAGCCCCTGCTCGAGACGGCCGTCGAGCTGACCCGCTTTGCGCGCGAGCAGGCCTGCGAGGCGGTGATCGGCGTGGGCGGCGGCAGCGCCATGGACATGGCCAAGCTGGCCGCGGCCCTGGCCGCCAACTCCGGCGATGTCAGGGACTACCTGGGCATGGTGACCTTCCCCCGGCCGCCGGTGCCGCTGGCCCTGGTGCCGACCACCGCCGGCACCGGCGCCGAGGCCACCGGTGTGTCCATGCTTTCCGTCGAGGGCCGCAAGGCCATCGTCTTGAGCCCGCAGCTCATTCCGCTCGCCGCCGTGCTGGACCCGGCTCTGACCCGGAGCCTGCCGCCCCGGGTGACGGCCGCCACCGGCCTGGATGCGCTCAGTCACGCCTGCGAAGCCTACATGTCCGTCCGGGCAACTCCGTTTACGGACAGCTATGCCCTGACCGCCACCGGCATCATCGCCCGCTGGCTCAAGCCGGCCTACGACGAGGGCACGAACATGGAGGCGCGCCGGGCCATGCTCTTTGCCGCTTACCTCGGCGGCGTCTGCCTGAATGCCGGCGTGGTGGTGGGGCACTCCGTAGCCTACACGATCGCCAACCGCACGCGCACGCCTCACGGCATCTCCTGCACCATGGCGCTGCCCTACACCGTTCTTTTCAACCGCGCGGCCCGGCCCGAGCGCTTGAAGGCCCTGGCCGGGGTGGCGCTGCAGTCCCCGGCCGCCACCGCCGTGGATCTGGCGCTATGGATCGATGAGCTCAATGCGGTCCTGGGCATGCCCCGATCGCTCAACGAGATCGGCATTCCGGCGGCCGGCCTGGATGAAATGGTGGAGGAATGTCTCAAACGCTACCCGCGGCCCACCAATCCGGTCGAGTTGAACCGCGAGCGGCTCAAGCCGCTCTATGAAGCCATGCATGCGGGCGATATCCGGGGGTTTGCCCGAACGTGCGGTAATGGTTGAAGCGTCGCAAGAACATTAACCCAAAGGAGGCATCTGATGAAAAAACCGTCTTGGACCCTGTGGCTTGGCCTGATTGCCCTGCTGATGTTGACGATGGCCGGATCGGCCGCTGCTAAAGATCTGCAGATCGGGGCGTTATACCCGCGCTCCGGCAGCCTGGCCCTGCTGGGCGAGGAGAGCTGGCGCGGCGCCGAGATCGCCCGCCTGGAGGCCAACAAGAAAGGCGGCGTCGACGGAGCCCAGGTCGTGTTCGTGAACGCCGACGGCCATGAGGTCGCATCGGCACGCGCCGAAGCCGAACGCCTGATCGAGCAGAGCAAGCTCGGCCTCATCCTCGGCTCTTATGCCAGCTCCCGCAGCATGGCGGCCACGGAGGTCGCGGCCCGCAAGAACGCCGTGTACTTTGAGCTGGGCGCCATCGCCAACTCCATTACCGAGCGCGGTTACCAGACCGTTTACCGCACCTGCGCAACGGCTTTCAACTTCAGCAAGTCCCAGTCCAAATTCATCGCCGAATGGCTGGCCCCGCAGCTGAAGAAAAAGCCGTCCGAGGTGAAGGTATCGATCGCGCACGAGGACTCCGATTACGGCACCTCGGTGGCGGACAGCTTCAAGAACGCCGCCAAAGAGTTCGGCATCCAGGTGGTCTCGGTGGAGCCCTATGCGGCCAACACCTCGGACCTGTCGCCGGTCATCTTCCGGCTCAAGAAAGCCGCTCCGGACATCATCATCGCCGTTTCCTACGCCCAGGACGCCATCCTGCTGTCGCGCCAGGCCGCCGAGCTCAAGCTGGGCATTCCGCTCTTCGGCACGGGCGGCGGACACAGCCTCAAGAGCTTCCAGGAGGCGCTCGGCGACAAGGTGGAAGGTGTCCTCAACGTCGATTTCACACAGTATGAGGTCAGCAGCGCCTTCACTCCGGGCTTGAAGGAGTTCGTCGCCCTCTACCAGGAGACCTTCAAGGAAGGGCCCAAGTCCGGGCACTCCCTGGCGAACTACATGGGCACCAAGGTGCTCTTTGACATCCTCGCCAAGACCAAGGGCAGCATGGAGCCTGACACGTTCCGCAAAGCCGCCCTGGCCATGGACGTTCCCGAAGGCGCCACCAGCACCGGCTGGGGGGTCAAGTTCGGCGAGAACGGCCAGAACCAGCGCGCCAACCCGTTCATCATGCAGTGGCGCAACGGCAAGCTGATAACCGTCTGGCCGAAGGCCGCCGCGCTCATGGATCCGGTGCTGCCCAAGTAGGCGGACCGCAACCCTTCCGGTCGGGCGGCATGGCTTCTTGGCAGGGCCGCCCGACCGGTGTTCTGTTTTTTGTGCAACCGGCAGAGGGCCATAGGAGGCAGGGGCATCGATGGAACTGATCGTCCAGGTGCTGGTGTCCGGATTGCTGATCGGCGGCGTGTACGCGTTGATCAGCGTCGGGCTGAACTTGATCTTCGGCGTGGTGCGCATCATCAACTTCGCCCACGGCGAAGTGTTGATGCTGGCCATGTACGCGGCCTTCTGGCTGAACAAGCTCTTCGGAATGGATCCCTATGTCTCGGCCCTGCTGGTTCTGCCGGCGCTGTTTCTGTTCGGGGTGCTGCTGCAGCGGGTGATCGTGCAGCCGATCCAGGAAGCCTCCGCCAACATGCAGATCTTCGCCACCGTGGCTCTTTCGCTGATCCTGCAGAACTTGGCGCTCATTTTCTGGAAGGGCGATTTCCGCACGGTTCAGACCTCCTACGCCATGTCCACGCTGGAGGTCATGAACATCATCATCAGCGTGCCGCGCCTGATCGCCTTTCTGGTGGCGCTGGCGTCCATCCTGCTGCTGTACGGCTTCCTGAAGCACACCTTCCTCGGCAAAGCCCTGCGCGCCATCGTCGAGGACAACACCGTAGCCCGCCTGATGGGCATCAAGGTGGATCGCCTCTATCTCCTGGCCTTCGGTCTGGGGGCGGCCTTCACCGCCTTGGGCGGCATCTTGCTGATTCCGTTTTCATCGGTTTACCCGATGGTCGGGGGGCCTTTCACCCTGATCGCCTTCATCGTGGTCGTACTGGGTGGCCTGGGCAGCATGAGCGGCACGTTCCTGGGAGGGCTGTTCATCGGCGTGGTGGAATCCTTCGGCGGAACCTATGTCTCGCCGGCCTTGAAGGAGGCGATTTACTTCGGCATCTTCATCCTGGTCCTGCTGGTCAGGCCCCAGGGGCTCTTCGGCAAAGGCAAGGGCACAGAGGAGATCGGGCTAAAGTGAGTTCGAAACGGTTGCAGCTCTTGGGCGTTGTCCTACTGGCGGCGGTGGCCGCCGTTCCGTTATTCGTGGAATCCCGGTTCGTTCTGCACATGGTGACGCTGATCTTTTTTTACATCGCGTTGACCTCCGCCTGGAACATTCCGGTATTCGGCGGCAAGATGTCGCTGGGCCACGCCGCCTTCGGCGCTATCCTCTATGTCAAGTTCGGCGTGTCGCCCTGGATCGGGGTGGCGGCGGGCGTGGCCGTGTCGCTGCTGGGCGGCGTGGTGATGACGCTGCCGTTGCTGCGCCTGCGCGGGCCGTTTTTCACCCTGGCCTCCATCGCCTTTGCCGAGGTCCTGCGCATGGTCGCGATCGACTGGCGCAGTCTGACCAACGGGTCCGTAGGCTTGAATATCCCCTTCAAGCCCGGCTGGGCCAATCTGACGTTTCAGAGCGGCAAGCCGTTTTATTTCATCTCCCTGATCCTGGCCGTCGCGGTGGTGTTCGTCGCCTACCGCCTGCGGCATTCCGCCCTCGGCTATCATCTACGCGCCTCGGCCTCGAACGACGAAGCGGCTCAGGCCCTGGGAGTCAACACCCGCCGTGCGCATTTCATCGCCCTGCTGTGGAGTTCGGGGCTGACCGGTCTGATCGGCGTGTTTTACGTCTTCTTTATTTATGTCGTGGAGCCGAATACCATGTTCTCGACCACGCTGTTCTCGCTGCAGCCGGCGTTGAACGGCATCATCGGCGGGATCGGAACCATTTGGGGGCCGATCATCGGCGCCGTCGTCATGACGCCTTTCGGCGAGTATCTGCGCTTCTACCTCGGAACGATCCAACAGGGCCTGAACTACGTGGTCTACGGAGTGGTGCTGATCGTCACCGTGAATTTTATTCCCGGCGGGATCGTTTCCCTGATGCGCCCAAGGCGATCGAATCGGTCCGGCGGCTCCGGATCCTCTTCCGATACCAAGGAGGCACGCTGACATGCCGCTCTTGCAGGTCCAGAACCTCACCAAACGCTTCGGCGGATTAAAGGCCGTCAACGACGTGAGCTTCGACATCCGCGCGGGAGAGATCGTCGGTCTGATCGGTCCCAACGGCGCCGGCAAGACGACCCTCTTCAATCTCATCTCCGGCATCCTGACCCCGGACGGCGGCACGATCATGCTGGACGGACAGGCGCTCAATCCGCTTTCGCCGCCCCGGCGCAGCCTGGCCGGCCTGGGCCGCACCTTTCAGGTCGTGCGACCCTTTGCCATGACGGTCCTGGAGAACGTGATGGTGCCGCTGCTCGCGCGCGACCCCCACATGAGCAAAGCTCGGGATTCGGCGATGCAGATGCTCGCTCTGCTGCGGCTGGAGCATCTGGCGGACGCGCAGCCGGACAGTCTGACCCTGGCGCAACGCAAGCGGATCGAGGTGGCCCGTGCGCTCGCCACCCGCCCGAAGCTGCTCATGCTGGACGAGGTATTGGCCGGCCTGAATCCAACCGAAATCAGCGAAAACCTGCCGATCATGCGTCATCAAGGCCTATCTCGGCGAGGAGGCCCCCACGTGCTGACCATCGAAACCATCAACTGCTTCTACGGCGATTTCCAGGCCCTGCGCGACGTCTCCATGCACGTCCCCGAAGGCAAGATCGTATCCCTGCTGGGGCCTAATGCGGCCGGCAAGTCCACCACCCTGCGCAGCATCAGCGGCATCGTGCGGCACCGCGGCGGCCGCATCGTTTTCGACGGCCAGCCGATCGGGTCGAGCAAGCCCGAGGACATCGTGGAGTTGGGGATCGCCCATGTGCCCGAGGGTCGCAAGCTGTTCAGCACGCTGACGGTTAAGGAAAACCTGGAAATGGGGGCTTACTCTCGGCGGGCCAAGCCCAAGGTGAAAGCCAACCTCGAAAAGGTGTTCGCGCTGTTTCCGGTGCTGTCCGAGCGCCGCAACCAGGTGGCCGGGTCGCTTTCCGGCGGCGAGCAGCAGATGTGCGCCATCGGCCGAGCAGCAGGTGCACCATACCATGGCGATCGCGGACCTCGCCTTCATCATGGAAAAGGGCCACATCGTGTTGTCGGGCGCCACCCGCGAAATCGCAGGCCACGCCCACGTGAAAAAAGCCTACCTGGGCATGTAGGCCAGAGGCGATCGGATCGTATGAAAGCCTTCGTCAAATACGGAAAAAACCCCTACGAGGCGGGACTTTGCGAAATCCCGGCGGCCGAACCGGGTCCCGAGGATGCGCTCCTGCGCGTCGCCGGCTGCGGCATTTGCGGCAGCGACCTGCACGCCTACCGTGCCAGCTACGGCTATGAATGGGTCCAGCCGCCGGTAACCCTCGGCCACGAGTTTGCGGGCACGGTCGCGGCGGTGGGCTCCGCCGTGAGCGAATTCGCTGTGGGGGATGCGGTCGTCGTGATCGGGATCCAGGGATGCGGCATCTGCCGGTACTGCCGCAGCGGGGACACCAACCGATGCTACGCCCGCAAGGTCATCGGGCTCGATATGAACGGCGGCATGGCGACCCACGCCGTGGTCAACCGCCGGCACCTGATCCGCCTGGCGCCGGGGATCGATCCGGCATTGGCCGCCATCGTGGAACCGCTCTCGGTGGCGGTTCACGCCCTGTCCCGCGTCGAGGTTCAACCGGCGCTCAAGACCGTGGTCACCGGCCCCGGCCCCATCGGTCTGCTGTGCGCGGCGGTGGCGGCGCGCAGCGGCGCCGATGTGCTGATCTGCGGAACCTCCGCCGACGAGGGCGCACGGCTGCCGGCCGCCCGCCAGCTCGGCTTCGCCACCGTCAACACCGACCAGGTGGCGCTGCCGGAAGCGGTTGCCGGCCATTGCGCCGGGGAGCCGCCGGATGTGTGGATTGAAGCCTCGGGCGCCATCGCGGCCATAGAGGCATCCATCCGGCTGTTAGGCCGCGGCGGCAACCTGCTGGTGGTCGGAATGTACGCGAAGGAATTCACTTTCTTCCCCTCGACGGCGGTGCGGGCCGAGCTCCGGTTCTCCTTTGCCTATGCCTCGACGTATCGCGACTACCGCAAGGCCATCGATCTGCTCCGCACGAACGCCATCGATCTCAAGGCCCTGGCCCAGTTCTATCCGCTCGATCGCGCGGAGGAGGCCTTTCGGGAAGCCGAGGCCGGCCGGACCCTTAAACCCATTCTCGTACCATGAACTCAACCGACGGCCTGCTCCTGCCGAGGCCGCGCCACCGAACGGAGGGCTCACCCCATGTTCATGTCATTGATCCGCAAGCGTCGCAGCATCCGCCGATTCCTGGATAAGCCCGTCGAGAAAGAAAAGCTCGATCTCCTGGTGGAGGCCGGGCTGCGGGCGCCGTCGTCGCGCGGCGTCAACCCCTGGCATTTCGTGGTAGTGACCGACCGCGAGATGCTGAACCGGCTCTCCCAATCCAAGGAGCACGGATCGGCGTTTCTGAAACATGCCGCCGCCGGCATCGTGGTGTGCGCCGATGCGACCAAGTCGGACGTGTGGGTGGAGGATGCGTCCATTGCCACCACCGTGATCCACCTGGCCGCAGCGTCCCTGGATCTCGGCAGCTGCTGGATCCAGATCCGTGAACGCATGCACGCGCCAGGTGCATGCGGGGTTCTATGGTACGCCCTACCGGTAGCGGCCGATTTCGCCCGAAGCCGTCAGACCGCCGCCAACGGGGATAGGATATCCCGGTAGCTGATGTCCAGCGCGGCAGCCACATCGACCACCGCCGGCCGGCCGCAGGCCAGGGCCTCCTTCAGGGCCGCGGCCAGCTGAGCGGCTGTTTCCGCCCGGAATCCGGCGCATCCCATGGCCTGGGCGATCGGTGCGGCGCTCATGCAGGGGAACTCCGATGCGATCTCCCGCCCGCGCTGGAAGTGCTTTACCCACCCGAGCGCGTTGTTGTTCATCACCACCACGACGATGGGGATGTTCTCTTCCTTGGCTGTCAGCAGTCCGTTCATGGACATGCCGAAGCCGCCGTCGCCGCACACGGCGATCGCCTGGCGCTGCGGATGGAGCAGCTTGCAGGCCAGCGCAGCCGGGATCGCATAGCCCATGCCGCCGGTCGCGGCCGGCGAAAGAAATCCCCCGGCCGAACGCGTTTGAAAAAACCGGGTCATGAAGAGCCGGTTCTCGCCGGCGTCGCAGGTCACCATGGCGTCCGGGGCGCTGGCCTTGATCAATTCGGTCACGATGCGCTGCGGCAGCAGGGGGCTCTGGGCGGCCGCGTAATCCGGCTCGTCGAAGTAGCCGTGTTCGGCCCGAACGGCCCGCACGGCTGCGCTTCGAGCCTGAAGGACCGCCGCCGCATCGAGCCGGCCCGGAGAAAGCGCGGCCTGGCTGAGCTGAGCGAGCACGGCTGCCGCGTCGCCGATGAGCACCCGGTCGCAGGGATAGGTCCAGGCCGCATTGCGCGGCTCGATGTCGATCTGGATCAACGTCTGTCGGCGCGGATCGATCAATGCGGTGTTCTCGAAGGCGGTGTCGCTGGGAGCGAGCTTGGTGCCGACGGCCAGAACCACGTCGGCGGCGGCGATGAACGCGTTGGCGGCCGGCAGGCCGAAGGTGCCGAACACCCCCAGGGCCAGCGAATGGTTTTCCGCAAAGACGCCCTTGCCGGTAGCGGTGGTAACGACCGGCGCGCCGAGCGCTTCCGAGAGCCGCCGCAATTCGTCGGTCGCCCGACTGATGCGCACCCCGTTTCCGGCGATGATGACCGGTTGGCGCGCCGCGGCCAGCAGCGCCGCGACGCGTTCGATTTCGGTATGGTCCGCCGATTGCCGGGCCGCCGCGGTCAGATAGCCGCCGGTCGCATACACGTGCGGAGCCTGGCCCGGGCCGATCGTCCCCTTGAGTGCCGAGCTGTGGTATAGCAGCGCCACCGGCCCGGCCTGGCCGGCGACGGCGTGCTTGACCGCCATCTGGGTCTGCTGGACGGCCTGCACCGCGTCGTGCGATTCGAAGACGGCCTTGACCGCTCCGGCGAAGCTGGCCCGGGCGTCCCAGGTGCCGTATTCGCCGGTGCCCGACTGGTAGGGCGCATGCTGCGAAAAGGGCGCGCCGTCGGTCAGATCGGTCAGCAGCAGCACGGGCGAGCTGCCGAGACGCGCCTCCAGAACGCCGAGCAGGGCGTTGGACAAGAGAAACAGTCCCTGCCCGATGACGACCCCGGGTTTGCCGGTCAGGCGGCCGTAGACCTCGGCCATGACCCCGGCGAGGGATTCGTGCCGCACCAGGACCGAGCGGATCTCGGAGCGATAGTCGTACAGGCCGTCGTAGACCTGCATGCTGTTGCCCCCGGGGACGCCGAAGGTCATGTCGATGCCGCACTCCACCAGCACCCGGGCGATGGCCTGCGGAACGGTCAATGGGGTTTCCGAAAAATGGCGTGCCGGCATGCGTCCTCCTATCGGTGGATCCGTTTAATTGCGGGAGAAATAACCTGATGCAGCTCACGTCGAGGTCGGCTGCGTGTCAGCCCTCAATCCATGAACTGGCCGCCGTTGACGTCGATGATCTCGCCGGTCAGATAGGCGGCGCGTTCGGATGCGAGAAAGAGCGCCACTTCGGCCACGTCCCGGACCGACCCCACCCGGCCGAGCGGGATCGTGGCAAGGTAGCGGTCAAAGTCGCCGCCGGTGATCGCCTGGGTCATGTCGGTCGCGATCACGCCCGGCGCGATGGCGTTGACGTTGATGTTGAACGGCGCCAGCTCCCGGGCCAAGGACTTGGTCAGGCACATGACGGCGGCCTTGGAGGCGGAGTAGTGGGCGCCCACGGCGATCCCGCCGACCTTGCCCGACACCGAGCCCATGTTGATGATCTTCCCATGCCGCCGGGGCTTCATGACCTCCATCACGGCCTGAGAGCAGAGAAAGGTGCCTTTCAGGTTGACGGCCAGGACGAGGTCCCAGTCGCTCTCGCTGATCGCGGCGATGGGCGCGACCCGGCAGATCCCGGCGTTGTTGACGAGAATGTCGATGCGGCCGTGGGCGCCGGCCACCTGGTCCACGGCGGCGCGCACCGCGCCGGCCGCGGAGACGTCCACCGCCGCATGCGAGGCCGCACCGCCACTGCGGCGGATCGCTTCGGCCGCGTCCCGCGCCGCGGTTTCTTGAACGTCCCAGATGCAGACATGGGCACCCTCCGCCGCCATGGCCTCGGCAATGGCCCGGCCGATCCCGCTGCCGGCGCCGGTGACGATAGCGACGTGATCCTTCAGAAGCATGGGAATGTCCTCACTCGTATTCGATCAGTTCGACCGTGTTGCCTTCGGGGTCCTGCAGATAAGTCGCGCACGCGCCGGGCCGCAGGATCTGCGGCGGGCAGTTGAAGGCGACGCCGGCCTGCCGCAGGCGGTCGTAAATGGCATGGATGCCCTTGACCTCCAGGGCCACGTGGGTCAGGCCGAAGTCGCACTGCCGGCCGAACGGCCGGTCCCGGCCGAGCGGGTTCAGGTACTGGAAGAGCTCCATGCGGCCGCCGTGGCCCTTGAGCATCACGACCCGCGCCGCGGCCTTTTCGAGCCCGACCACCTGCGACAGCGCCTCGCCGCTATAGTGCGGCTTCTCCCAGTCCACTTCGAATCCCAGCAGATCGCGGTAGAACGGCACGATCCGGTCCATGTCCCGGACGGCCATCGCCACGTGGTGCCAG
>JALOPB010000355.1 GCA_025454115.1 Desulfobacterales bacterium
TACGGAAAGGCCACAGGCTGGCCGCGAGTGGAGCCTCGAAGACCCTTTCCCGGTCCCTTGCCCTTTCCTGGTGTCAAAACCAGGAAAGGGCATTTTTTTGCCGAAGATGAGCTTATTACGAAGTCGCTTTCCAGCCTGGGACGGCCCTGCCTTGAGAATCCCTCCGGTAGGGCAGCCAAACCAGCCCGAAAAACTCCAGCGTAATGCCCGCCGCGGTCGGCGCCACAGAGATCTCCCGCAGTTTTTCAACCGTCGGGTCGAAGGCCGTCTCGAGTTTGGAGATGTCCGCCTGCAGGGCCTGGTCCAGTTCGCTGATCCTGGCGTTGACCGCCTCAACGCTCTCCTGGGCTCGGGCGGCATCCATACTTTCCTTGCGCAGGCGGCCGGCGGATTTCGCGGCCGTGCCCAGGCGGCCGGCCGACGCTGCGCTGACCGTCTTGCGCCCTAAGAAGGCTCCCAGAATGGCCGTTCCGAAGGAGATGGCGGTTTCTACCTTTTTGGCGGACAGCTGCTCCCGTTCGCGCAGGACCGCCTGCTCCGCGCGCATCAAACGGTCCTTCAACGAGGCAAATTTATCCGCGTAGCGCCGGCGCAGTTTTTCGGCCTCCAGATCGCGCTGCTCTCGAGCGGTTTGAGTCAGCCGGCCCATGAAATCGGTGCTGGATTCCTCCGGCCGCGCGGCCAGGCCGAAACGTTCGGAGCGCAGGAGCCGCAGCGCGCAGTTTTGGCGTACCCAGCGGAGCATGTCTTTGCGCCAGGCGTCATAGGCCTTGGGCTTTTTCGCCTGCACAGGAAGTTCGAAAAAGCCTGCGCCCGCTGTCGGTTTGGAATCGAGTTCCTCCGGTTTCAGAGCAATGGCCATCGCCTGATCCCAATCCAGGGCGACAGGGCCTTCGGCCAGAGGCGCTGCATACGCCAACCGCCGGGACAGATCGATCTGCTGCCTGGCGTTGGTATAATGGATGTCCAGGCAGGCCGCCACGGCGGGGACGTATTCGATTCCCGGTGCGTCCTCCGCGGCCGGCATGTAATAGGAGATCATTCCAGGCGGCAGCAGCGGCGGTTCAGATTCCAGCACACCATGTGCAGAAGCAGCTGCCGGTGCTTGCTCCGGCGAGGATGTTTCGGCGGCCGAGGCGGCCGGCCTGGCGGCGCCGTCAGCAGTCGTCAGGAGTTTGATGTTTTCGCGCGTCATGGGGCCGCGAAGGTAGGATAACGTCCAGCGCGTCTGGAAGAGGGCTGGCTCGTTTTCATGCACGTTGTTGAGCAGGAAGACCCGCTTGCCCAGGCCGGCCAGGATCCGCTCCATCCGCTTGCGGTCGAAGTGCTTTCCGGCAGCGGCCCCCTCGAGGCCGGCCATCACACGCTCTTTGTCGCCTTCGGTCTGCAAGCGCCCGATGAACCAGGTGCCGGTGTTGGCAAGCCCCTTGTAGTCCAGGTCCACCGGGTTCTGGGTGGACAGCACAACCCCTAACCCGAAGGCCCGGGCCTGTTTGAGCAGGGTCAGCAGGGGCTGCTTCGACGGCGGGTTGCTGACCGGCGGAAAGTAACCGAATATTTCATCCATATAGAGGACGGCTCTCAGACTGGAGGTGCCGGGTTGGGTCCGCACCCAGGCCAGGATCTCAGTCAGCAGCTTGGAAACGAAGAACATGCGTTCGCTGTCGCCCAGGTGGCTGATGGTGAAGATGGAGGCGCGGGGCTTGCCGTCCGCTGTGAACAGGAGCCGGCCGATGTCGAGCGGCTCGCCTTCCAGCCAGGCTTCGAAACCCGGCGCCGCCAAGAGGTTGTTGAAGCGCATGGCAAGTTGGAAGCGGTCTCTGGCTGGGAAGAAGGCATCGAGGTCCATGACCCCGACGCGGGTGACGGGAGGTTCCTGAATGGCACGCACCAGGCCGGGCAGGTCAAGCCCTTTGCCCTGAGACCAGGCGGCGATCAGGATGTTGGCGATCAGAATGTGTTCCCGGCTGGTGACGGGGTCGGCATCGATTCCTGCCAGCGCCAGCATGGCGGTCGCTGTGCTTTGAACGCGCTCGCGCAGAAGATCGCGGTCCGCGGCAGTGGCGGCGGAAGGGGGTGCGAAGCTTCCCAGTGCGTTGATTGGCCGCCCGGAGCGGCTTCCCGGAGTGTAAACCACGAATTCAGCGCCAGCGCGCAGGCGCGCGATGCGTTCGGCACCCTGCCCCCAGTCGGCCAGACCCTTGCGCCACAGCTCGGACTGCTTGGCGGCAAACTGCTGCCGGGTTAGGCCCGCGGCGACCGCATCCTGGTCGTCGACCCAGGGTAGGAATTCATCGACGGAAAGGTTGGGAAACGTGAGCAGCAAGTTGGGCAGATCACCCTTGGGGTCGATGGCAATCACCGGGATGTTGTCGATCAGGGCCTCTTCCAGAAGACCGAGGGCAAGGCCGGTTTTTCCGCTTCCGGTCATGCCGATGATGACGGCATGGGTGGTGAGGTCCCTGGAATCATAGAGGAGCAGCTCTTCGCGGAGTTTGCCTGAGTCCATGTCGAACGCCTTGCCCAAATAAAACACGCCGAGTTTTTCGTATGCCGTCATGGCCATTCCTCCCTGTTTCAAGAAACCGTCTGAAAGCAGTCCGAAGCGGTTTGAACGCCTTGTCCGGTTTGAGGGCGACGGTTTTTGATACTGACAATGGTTGTAGAAGTCAATGATCGTACCGGCTTTTATTAGAACGGCAGTAAAAAGGGTCTCACTCGACTGCATAGCGGTTGAAATTATAACGGGCTTTGAGTATGTTCGGCCATCTACCCATCTGGGGGGCAGCAGCCTCCCGGGTCATCTTAACCCGTCTGGGAGGTGCCTGTGTTTGCGATCAGAGAAATCATCGATCTGGCGATTCGACTGGAGAAAAACGGAGAGTCCACCTACCGGCAGGCGATTCAGAGATCCAGCGACGGGGAGCTTAAAACCGCGCTCTCCTGGATGGCCCAAGAAGAGGCCAGCCACGCCCAATGGTTTTCAAAACTCCGGGTCTCGCTTGACCAGGAAGGGAAGAATCCATTCCTGGAAGAGATGAGCCGGGAGCTGTTCGATGACCTGGTCGGCGGCCAGAGCTTTTCTCTCAAAGAAGTCGATTTCGCCGGAGTGGAGAGCCTGGAGGAGCTGGTCGAGGTTTTTATCGAGTTCGAGAAAGACACCGTTCTTTTTTATGAAATGATCGCCCCCTTCTTTGTCCCGAAACCTGCGAAGGCGGCCCTTCCCGTGCGTTGAACAACTCATCGCTCTGCTGCGCCTGAAATCAACTCCGTGCGCCCCCTACCGGATTACCGGAATAAGGGTGGTGGAGGCCTTGCCGGCAGGTTGCCTGTTTGACCCGGTCGCGTCTTAGGGCGGGACCGGCCAGCAGGCCGGCGGCCGCCAGGGTTGCCATAACTGTCAGGATCCCATCAGGCTCTTCCGTGGCCGCATTGATCAGGCAACCGCCGCCGCCTCCACCACTTCCGCCCCCGCCAGTCTCGTTGATCCCATCGCCGTTTCCGCTGGCGCCCCCGCCGTTGTCAGAGGGAGTAGTCGATAATGCGGAGTAGTATTCTAGATCCAATAAAACGCTGGCGGACCCGACGGTCACGGCTTGGGTGAAAACAACGCTCAGATCGCCGCCTGAAAAGGTGAGCATGTAGGCATCCGGCGTCAGCATGGGAATGGCATATCCGCCGCTGATTCCGGTGACAGCGAAATAGGCGCCTTTATCCGGCATCACCGTGACCCCGGATAGGCCTTCGCCCGGGTCATACTGATTGTTTGAATTCGTGTCCTCCCAGACCGTGCCGACGATAAACCGGTTGTGGTGATTGGCGACGGCGCTGTTGGCATAACACAAGTTGCCGGCGATCACCTGGGGGCCTACCTGCGTGGCGGCATTGGTCTCCGGCACCACTGCGAAGCCGACGTTGGTGTAGTTGCCGCTGACGGACATGATGGCATAGCGGTGCCCCGGCGGATCCTGGGTCCCGTCGGTTCCGCCGCCCCAGTCGATATTGAATCCGGCGTAGCCGTGAATCGTGTGGTGCGAATACGAAAACACGATGCCGGCCGCCTGGCTGAAGTTGAAGCCGGAGTCCCTGATCCGGGCGATTTGGTTGTCGTGATTTTGCCCGTCGATAGCGATCAGATAATCCGAGTGAGCCTTGGCGGCATAGTAGAGCCGGACGTCAAAGGCGGCCGGCGGCTTGGACGCATAACCAGCGAATTCATTTTGGAGGACCATGCCGTCCACGTTGAAATAGCCCCGTGCGGCAGCGACATCGGAGTCGTCCATGGTCGCCAGCCAGATCCCTTCCTGAGCCGGGTCGGACCGCGCTCGATTCATGAGCCACAGAAATTGCTGTTCGTTGCCATCCGGGTGCAGGTTGTCGCTCGTTTTGTGGTATATCCATTCGGTCGCAGCGGCCGTCTGGCGTGCAACGTCCGCTGTCGCCTTCGATGCCTCCGCAAGGCCGAGGTCAACGGCCGGAGGATTGGGTTCCGCCGCGCGGTCATAACCCGCCCAACCCATGCCGGGTAAGAGCAGTTGCGCCGCCAAGATGGCCGCCAGGGCCAAGCCGGCAGCCATGCTCAGATGATAACCTGATCGTTTCATGCGTTTTCCCCCATGAATATTTTGCCGAGAAATTAGGATTAGCGAAACGGGCCTTAACCGGGAAGTTTAATGCAAAATACATGCACTTTGAAACGACAATTACAGACGCGGTTAAAAATTCGATTCAAAAAATAAAAATCACATATGAATCAAAATAGTTAATTTGCTCGTTCCGCGAAAAACATTGATGGATGCCGGCCGAATCGGTCTGGGCGGTTATACTTTTGAACAATTGAATTTAGTTCCGAGTTTCGTAATTCGTATTGAGGGACCTTGCCAACCTGTTGACGCTTCAACCGTGGAGATTTATGCTGCCAGTCGGAATTCGCAGCCGCAACGATGAGGTCGTTTAAGGCGGGCGGGGCCTCGTTAACGCGAACGGCTATCGGCCCCCGGCTCTCCATCGGTGCTGCTGTGCGCCTCAAGAAACAATTCAGCGAGACAAAAATCATGAGCCTGGGCAGAGAGTATCACACGATCGGGATAGTGTTTCTGGTTTTTTTTCTATCGTCGGCGCTCATTTTGCCACTGGCGGCCTCCGGTCCGGAATCGGCGCCTCGTTCCCATCCCCAAAACAGCTCGTTTGTCCCAGGGGAGATCCTGGTCAAGTTCAAGGGCATGGTTGATGCTCAGACCTACGAATTCGACCGCGGCCGTCTCGGAATCCGGGCGATTAAGCGTTTGGATGGAAAAGGCGTTCATCGCATAAAACTGGCGCCGGATCTATCGGTCGAAGAGGCTCAGCGCATCTGGCAGCAGGATGCGCAGGTGGAATATGCCGAGCCGAACTACTTCCGTTATCTGGCGCGCACGCCCGACGATTCCGCTTATCCCTCTCAGTGGAACCTGCCCCAAATCGCCGCTCCAGCGGCCTGGGACATCGCGACGGACTGCGTGGCGACGGTGGTGGCCATCATCGACTCCGGTGTGGATTACGAACATCCCGATCTTGCCGCGAACATGTGGACCAATCCCGCGGAAATAGCCGGCGACGGGATCGACAACGACGGCAACGGATACCTGGACGACGCGCTGGGCTGGGACTTTGTTAACGATGACAATGACCCCATGGACGAGAACGGCCACAGCACGCACGTGGCCGGGACGATCGGTGCGGTCGGAGACAATGGACTGGGCGTCGCCAGCCTCTGCTGGGCCGGAAGGATCATGGCCCTGCGGGCGTTTGATGCCGACGGCAACGCTACGGTGGCCGATATCATCGAAGCGATGCAATACGCCCGAACGAAGGGGGCCCGGATCGTCAACGCCAGCTATGCCGGGGCCGACTTTTCGCAGGCAGAGTACGATATGATCCGTCTGCTGAATAGCGCCGGCATTCTGCTGGTGGTCGCTGCCGGCAACGAAGGCGTCGACAACGACCGACTGCCGAGCTATCCCGCCGGCTACGACTTGCCCAACATCATTGCGGTTGCGGCGACCGATCCCAATGATCGGCTGGCCTCTTTTTCCAACTTCGGGCCGGCAACGGTCCAGGTCGCCGCTCCGGGGGTTTCCATATTCAGCACTTACCTGAACAACGACTATGCGTTCGGCTCCGGCACCTCGATGGCGGGCCCGCATGTCAGCGGCCTCGCGGCGTTGGTCTGGAGCGCAAACCCGGACCTCGACGCCTATCAGGTGAAGGGCCGGATCCTGGACTGCGTGGACCGTCTGGCCGATTTGTCCGGCCGCCTCTTCACGGCGGGGCGCATCCATGCCGGCAACAGCATGCTGAATATTCCTGCACCGCCGTCCCGCTTAGCGGTTACCGGGACTTCGGACAGCCAGATTAGCCTGGGCTGGGACAATAATTATTCCGATGCGGTGCGTGTAAGAATCGAGCGGCGGGAGGACGCCGGGGGAGTCTTCTCTGAGATTGCCCTCATGGCTCCCGGCGTTGCCGTCCACCAGGATACCACGGTTCAAGCCTCTAAAACCTACTTCTACCGGGCGCAGGCCTAC
>JALOPB010000059.1 GCA_025454115.1 Desulfobacterales bacterium
GTCGCCCGCTTCCAGACAATCGGCCAACTCCGGCCTGAGCCGCACCTGATCCGCCAGCGCCTCGAGCAGGCGATTGCGCTCCAAGCTCGCCATGTCGGTATGGGTCAACAATCCAACGAACTCGTAGGGGTCGTCAGGTTTGAGCCGGTCGTTGTACACCTGGCCGAACAGCCGAATGCCATGCGCAAAAGGAATGAAATCAGCCCAGTAGACGTTCACCCAGGTGTTGTTGATCTCCCAACGCCGGCGGATCTCGATGGCAAGTTCGCGGTCGGAGAGCCGAACGAGATCTATTTTGGACAGCTCTTCCGCAGCACGGATCATGGCGGGGATCTGCTCGCCCTCGCGCTGGTCGCCCTCCGATGCCTGTGTGCGCGTAGTGACGGGCCGGGATTGCAAGAGGTAGAGATCGTCGTCGCGGAGGGTCCACTCCACGTCCTGGGGGGCGCCGAAATGACGCTCGGCCTTGAGCCCGAGCTCATAGACCGCCATGACTTGCTCCGGTGTGAGCGGTGGCTGGCTGCCGATCTCGGCAGACAGGCTGACCATTTTTAGGCCATCATCCAGCGCCGCCAGCTGCCGAGGTCGCTGGACCGGCAAGTGTTTCAGCAGCTTGTTGAAATCGCGGTCGATCACCCAGCGATCAGGCTCCACCTCGCCGTCAACCAGCCCCTGGTTGAGTCCGTAGACGGATTCGACCAGCGCCTGCGAGGACTCCATGGGGCTCTGCGAAAAACAGACCCCCGACGCCCGGCCGAGGACCAATTCCTGCACTACCACCGCCATGGCACTGCGTCCGGCATCAAGGCCCAGCTCCTGTCGATAGAGCAGTGCCGCATCTGACCACAGTGAGGCCCAGACCATGCGGATGTTCTCGAGGATGGCCTTCGTCCCCCGGACGTTTATATAGGACGCGTGCAGTCCGGCAAAGGACGACCGCGCCGCATCCTCATCGGGTGCAGAGGATCGGATTGCGACCGGGCGGTCTGCGAATCGCTCTGCAACCGCATCTCGCAGGGCGTTTGCCAAAACTTGCGGCAGCGGTTTGCGAAGGAAAAGATTGCGGATGCGCGTCGCGCAATCCCAGATCTCCTCCCAGCGCATCTGCTTGAAATCCTTTCTGTGCAGCTCGAGCAGGATGCGCTCGCGCAGGCCGGCTCCGTCCACAAACGCGCGGTAGGCGTCCGTGCTCACGCAGATGAAATCGGGGATGCGGAACCCGACCCGGGACAGGGCCGCGAGTGAAAGCGCCTTGCCGCCCGCGCGGCTAAGGTCGGAGGCTCCGATTTCAGGGACTGAGAGGACCAGGTTCATGGTCGAGGTGAAGCTCCATGACATGCTGAAAATTCTTTACTAGGATATACGTGTGGGCATGCACTTTCACAAAGGCGCAAGTCGGCGAACGGGCGAAATCCTCGAGATAGGGGTGCCTGGCGATGTAGTGGTCGAGGGCTGCCTCTTTGTCCGGGCCCTGAATTTCACCGGCGCTGCCGACCAACGTCACCGCCATGGCTTCGTGAAAATCGGTTTCCTTGTTCGTGCTGCTGGTGATGAGCAACGCTATGCGGCAATCTCTCTGCAGGTTGCTGAACTTGCGGGTGGTGCGCGGTGTGACAAAATAAAGTGATGTCAGATCATCTGAGAAGGCGAACGCCACCAGGCTGGCATACGGCTGGCCGCCGTTATGGGTCGAAAGCACCGCTAACTTCTGACCGTTCAGAAGTTCGCGCAGCAACTGACGGAAACCTTCATCCGATTCCATGGCGTTTTTATGCTGTTCGTTAGGCAACCGCAGCCCGACCAGTCGGAAACGTGCGGCTGGCCGTCATCTTTGTAGATGCCAGGACAGAGTTTGGGGGTAGGCAGTATTCATTTTCTGTTGCGCCCCTTTCGTTTCAGCTTCGAGCTTGTGTCAGCTTTCCTTCTTTTCTTCCTTTTTGAAGAACGCTTCAGGATCCTTCATGATGCGTTGGGCGTGGTCTTCCGACAAGGAGAAGGGGGAATCGCTGCCGGAGGAGACGGCCGGGTGGTCCTTGCTGTCCCCGCCGGCCGGGGCGAACAATTCCAGGGAATACGCCTGCGACCCCTTCAGCGCCACCGAATAAATCGCCGGGCCGAAGCTGGTTTTATCGCGGCCGTCGATGAAGGCGTCGGCCTGCAGGCTGGAGAGTTCGCCCATGAGCGCTTCGACCGCGGCGCCGTTCGCAGGGCGGCCGTCGCTGCTCTGCCAGGCGCCGGCCGCAGCCGGCGCTTCGGTCGAGGCCGGGGCAGGGACGAGGGTCAGGGCCGCGCCGTTCTTGGTGATCCGGATTTCCTGGATGTCGGCGCGGTTGAAGACGAGCACGGCCTTGTCCCGCAGGTCCTCGATGCGGGTCCGGAAGCGGAAGCTGAAGTTGTCCCGGCCGTGGAACACCCGGTCATCGCCGGCCAGGCGTACGAAGGTGTGCCGGAAGGAGGGCGCCGCCTTACCGACGTCGATGTCGCGCTTGAGCTCTCCGCCCTGCCAGGCTTTGACGTTGGCCTTGTGGGTGTCGTCGAGCTCGTAGAGCGCATAATTTTTGGATTCGGACACCAGCGTGGTCAGGGTCAGGCCGCTGAGGGTGTCCAGCATTTCCTGGGCGAGCCGGGGATCGACCGGGTAGCCGGGAGGATCTATCCGCCAGCGCCCGTCCTGGCGGACCAGCACTACGGTTTCCGCACCCCGCGTCATCTGGATCTTGTCGATGTCGGTCGCTGCGACGGCCGGCAGGGCCGGAAGGGTGTAATGCGTGCGGTCGGCGCTGCGCTGGTAGAGATAAACGGCCAGCGCCGCGATGACGATCCCGAGAATGAGATATTCTTTTTTCATCTTCATGTTAAAGCCCGTAACGATGCCGTAAAGGCGTTGATGGAAAATGCGAAACGGTCAGGGTTGCGACGCAAACATCTCACGGATCCGTCGTTTGCGTGCCGTGCGGCGGAACCACACCCCTGCGCCGAAGAGTGCAACCAGCAGCGGCAACCCGGCGATGGCGAACCATTTGATGAGGGTCTTGGCGCCGGGGCCGGTTTCGTTCAGGGGATTGAATTTCTGCTCCTTCGCGCGCATGACGGCGATGCTCTCGCGGCCGTTCAGGTAATCCAGAACGTTGAGCGCGAAGACCGAGTTGGGGCCGCGCCCGGTTTCGTCGATCACCACGTCCTTGAGCATATCCGAAGCGGCCATGACGAAGATCCGGCCGGGCTTGCCCTTGGCGATGAACTGCCCCTGGCGTTCGATCCGGCCGGGATCGACCGCGGGCGCTGCGGCCGGCTCCGGCGCCGGGGCGGGCGTTTGGCCTTCGGCCGGCGGCTCGATGGTACGGACCGGCAGGGGCTTGCCGGCGAAAAAGCTCGGAAAAGCGCCCTCGATGAGATAGGCCAGGGGTCGGGTGTGCATCTCCTCGGCCCGGCCCGGCGGTCGCAGGCCCATGGGATTCAGGTTGATGGGCGCCGTCATCTCCCAGGATCGCTCCGAGGAGGCCAGCAGGCGCCAGGTCTTCAGACCGTTCTCCCGGATGCGTTCGGGAATAATCTCGACGGGAGATGCCTTCACCGCCACCAGCCCCTTGATGTTGCGCATGAAACCGAGATCCGGGTCGATGAACCGGCTCTTGATGAGCGGCGCGTAGTAGATCGGCCGATCCCCCCCGCCCAGCTGCGCCGGCAGCTCCTGGCGGTAGCAGTTCTCGTCCAGGACATAGGAGCGCTGAATCCGCACGCCGTAATGCTCCAGGAGCGCCTCCAGGCCGGTTTCGATCGGCGGGTAGACCGCCTGCCCCTGCATCTGGATTTCATCGAAGGCATCCACGAACAGGGCGAGGCTCTTGCCCTGCATCAGGAACTGGTCAATCTGGAACAGGTCGTAGTCGCTCAGCTTCTCCCGGGGCTTGACGAGCAACAGGCAGGCGATGCCCTCGGGGATGCGGCCGTCGGCCAGGGATACCGGCTTCAGGGAATAGTTGCGGGAGATCAGCTCGCGGATGTTGCCGTAGGCCTGCGTGTCGTCCGGCCGGCCGGGTGCGCCGGGACCCGCGCCGCCGATGGGCGCCGCACCCCGGTCCGCCACGAACCCCAGCTGGCTGTGGATATCGATCAGCGACTCCACGCTGGCGTTGATCATCCGCTCCAGGTCTTCCATTTCCATCAGTTTGTATTGGGTGCCGATGATCGGGATCCGCACGACGTCGATCAGCGGCAGGTTGATCTTGCGCTCGCCGTACTGGACCACGAGCCCGATCGCACCCTTTCCGGCAGCGATCTTGCCATCGCCCGATGCCGGCCAGGAAAGGGCCAGCAGGTTGTTGACGCGCGAGACCTCCTCGAACTCCGGGCCGGCCGGCGGCTCGCTGAATTCGTAGGCGAGCTTGCCGTACGTCTTGGCATTCAGATCCGTTACGGTGCGCTCGATCTCGGCCGGCAGGTCGGGCAGCTGCTTGAGCCCCATCAGGGGGGCGATGGCTTTCAAGGAGGGCGACAGGAACATACGCACCTGGATCTTGCCGGTCAGCCGCAGGAGTGCGCTGATCTTGGCGTTCATCTTCCGGATGGCGGTGGTGATCTGATACTCCAGGCCGTCGGTGGCGGTGATGGTCGGGATCCGTTCGATCAGGTCGCCGTGGATCAGGACCATTCCCATGTAGGCGCGCTGGAATTTGACCTCGTCTTTTTCGATCGCCTGAACCTGGATCGGATGGATCCCGTAGCTGTTGGCCAGTTTCTGGTTCTCGCCGGCGTTCGCCGGGACATCGCCCTCCTCGGCGCTGACATCGTAGAATCGATAGCTGAGCATCCGGTTGGCGCGCAGCGCATATTCTTCGAGCAGGTCGCGCAGGTATTGCTCGATGCTGTTGTAAGGCGCCGGCAGGTTGCGGCTGAAGAAGACGTGCAGGGTCAGCGGCTCGGACAGCGTGGACACCGATGTCTGGCTGGCCTCCGACAGGGAGTAAACGCCGTCGCGGGTCAGGTCGAAGCGCGCGAACAGGGTCATGCCGGCCAGGTTGATCAACACCACGGCCAGCAGGTAGAAGCCGAACTTGATATAGACGGCGGATCGCTTGGATCTGAACATGTTTCGTTCCTTCTGCGGTTAGTCGCGCGCCCTCAGGGCGAGGTGCGTGGCGTAAAGGCCGATGAAGCAGACGCTGAGAAAGTAAACCACATCGCGCGTGTCGATGATCCCCTTGGCGATGTTCTGGAAATGGACATCCGCCGCCAGGTAGGAGAAAACCAGCGAAACGGCCGGCGGCAGGAAAAACGCCATCTGGTCGACCAGCGTCAGTCCGAAGCAGATCGCCAGTCCGATGATGAAGGCGACGATCTGATTGCGGGTGAGGGCCGAGGCGAACAACCCGACGGCCGCAAAGGCCGCCCCCAGAAACACCGCGCCCAGATAGCCGCCGATGACCGGCCCCCAATCGAGCGCGCCCAGTGCGGCGACCGTGATCGGGTAGGCCAGGGTCGGCACCAGCATGGCCGCGACGAATGCAACGGCCGCCGCGAATTTTCCGAAGATGACGTCGTTGAAGCGCACCGGCAGGGTGAGCAGGGTTTCGTAGGAGCCGATATGGAATTCCTCCGCAAACAGGCGCATCGTGACGGCGGGTACCACGAACGCGAAAATGACGGGCAGCAGCCCGAAGAAGTTCCGGAGGTTGGCCTGGTTGAGCAGAAAAAACGTGGAAAAGAAGAACCAGCCCGTCACCAGCAGGAAAATCGCGATGACGATGTAGGCGATGGGCGAGGTGAAATACGCGTTGAATTCTTTGCGGCCGATGCACAGGGTGTGGCGCATATCAGCCCTCCTTCGTGAGTTCCCTGAAAATGTCTTCCAGCTTCAGGGTCTCCTGGTGGAATTCCAGCAGGGTCCAGTCCGTCCGGCGGATGCGGTGGTAGAGCTCGGGGCGCGGATCGCAGGAGGCCTCGCAGGTGAGCATCAGCCGGATCGCGCCGTCCACCGGATCGAGCACTTCCAGCCGGGCGACGCCCGCAACCGTGGCGAGCTCCTGCTGCGCGGCCGCCGGCTCGGCTCCGGCCAATGTCAGATGGATCTGGTTCCGGCCGCCGAGGGTTTCCTGCAGGCGGGCGGTGCTGCTGTCGGCGACGACTTTTCCATGGTGGATGATGATCACCCGGTCGCAGGTCGCCTCGGCCTCGCTCAAAATGTGAGTCGAAAATACGACGGTCTTGGCCTTGCCGATGCGGCGGATGATTTCGCGGATCTCAACGATCTGATTGGGATCCAGGCCGGAGGTGGGCTCGTCCAGCACCAGGACCTCCGGGTCATTCATCATGGCGTGGGCCAGCCCGACGCGCTGTCGGTAGCCCTTGGACAGCTCGCCGATCGGCTGATGCATGACCTCGTTGATGCCGCACAGGTCGCCGACCTCGCGGATACGGTCAATGTTGCCGGCGGAATCCATCCCCCGCAATTCGGCCACGAACTGCAGATAATCCAGTACCAGCATGTCCTGATAAAGCGGAGCCGACTCCGGCAGGTAGCCGAGGATTTTTTTGATTTCCAGAAGCTGGTCCTCAATGCTATAGTCCCCCACCTGAATCCGGCCGGAACTGGGTTTCAAAAAGCCGGTCAGCATGCGCAGCGTGGTGGTCTTGCCCGCGCCGTTCGGTCCGAGCAGCCCCAGGATCTCCCCTTTACGGACGTTGAAGGAGATCCGGTCCACCGCGCAGACATCGTCGTAATACTTGGTCAGGTTTTCGACATGGATCATTCCATCGTGCTCCTCGAAAAGATATGGCTGGGTCGGGACAAGGGCTATAAAAAATTCAGGGCCGCATGTCAAGGCAGGTCGGCGGGACCGGATTGGCAAATTCGATCGCAACGCTTATAATTACCTAAAACGATATGCATGGGGCGCACCGATTCGGGCGTCAAGGGAGGAACCTAAAAAATGCGTTTCAGGCAGGAACGATCATCGAGCAGGTTTGCCGCAGTTGCCGTTCTATCCGTGATGACCCTGACGGGGCTATCGATCCTCGGCGGATCCGGTGGCGGGTTAATCCCGCCGGTCTGGGCGAGCGTTACCGTCGAGCCGCCCATGGTGCCGGCCAGCTTCAGCCAGTTGGCCGAGGCGGTCGGACCGACTGTGGTGAACATCCGCACGGTCAAAACCCTGAAGGGCGGAGGCCCCGTGTTCCGGCACTTCCAGCGCGAACCGGGCGGCCGCGAGAACCCGTTCAACGAGTTCTTCGAGCGGTTTTTCGGTGATGAAATGCAGCGGGAGTTCAAGCAGCCCAGCCTGGGGTCGGGTTTCATCATCGACAAGGACGGCCATGTGGTGACCAACAACCACGTGATCGAAGATGCCGACCAGATCAAAGTCAAGCTGGACGATGAAAAGGAGTTCGACGCCCAGGTAATCGGCCGCGATCCCAGCACTGACCTCGCTCTTCTGAAAATCAAGTCGAACAACCACGATTTCCCGGTGGTCAAGCTGGGCGACTCGGCCCAACTCAAGGTGGGCCAGTGGGTGGTTGCAATCGGCAGCCCTTTCGGTCTGGAGCGCACCGTGACCGCCGGGATCGTCAGCGCCAAGGGACGTGTGATCGGCTCCGGGCCTTACGACGACTTCATCCAGGCTGGCTCGGGGTGGCGATCCAGGACGTCAACCAGGAAATGGCCGAATATTACGGCATCGAAGCCAAAAAAGGCGTTTTCGTGGCCGATGTGTTCAAGGGCGATCCGGCCGACGCCGCCGGCATCAAAGCGAAGGACATCATCGTGGAGGTCAACGGCCAGAAGGTGGAATCCACGCGTCAGCTCACCAGTCTGGTGGCCGGCATCCCGGTCGGCCAGAGCGCCAAGCTGAAGGTGATCCGCGACGGACAGCCGAAAAACTTCACCGTGAAGATCGCCAAGCGCGACGACGGAAAGGTGGCGGCGCGCAGCGAGGTCCCCGAGAAGCGCGAAGACCTGTTGGGGCTGCGAGTCTCCGGCCTGACACCGGAAATCGCGCAGCGATTCAATATTCGGGAGGCTTCCGGGGTGATCGTGATCGAGGTTCAGAGCGGCAGTCAGGCGGACGAGGCCGGGATGCGCGTGGGGGATATCATCAAAGAGGTCAACCACCAGACCGTCGAATCGGTGAAGGATTATTCCGAGGCGCTCAAAAAGGTTTCCAAGGACGGAGCCGTCAACCTGTTCATCTGGCGTAAAAATGCAGGTTTTCTAGTGGTCAAGTTGAAGAAATAATTCGGACGGTTATCCCAGAAATGCCGGCTGGGGGTTGCACCCGGGCCGGCATTTCTGTTCTACTTTTAAAAATGATAGACAATTGCATTGTTTGATTCTGAAATCATTTTGCCTGCCAGAAGCATGTCGATGATCCTATCAATGTTTCTATCGTCGATTTTCTTCTGGAAAATTGATGCGATGCAGGCGGATAGGGTCTTGCGTTTGCGGGGACGCGCTTTTTTCGCCGACTTGCCGAGAATCTCCACCACACGCGCGTAACCGGGTTCTTCGGTCAATCCGGCTTTTGGATCAAGCTCCCAAAGGCTGTTGATACGCCGGCACGTCAAGCCCTTCCTGCTCAAATGCCTCAGCAACGGGTCGAAGCCTTTGTCTTTTGACAAGACGAGGCATTGAACCTGCGGCGACCTTTCCAACACACGGCCGAGATGACAGGCAATGAAGAAGTCGAGCGCGTTGCTCCCGTTGCCTTCCACTTTCTCCCAAGCAACACGGTTTCCAAGACTTTGCAGATTCTTGACCATCTCGATTGGAATGCTCTTCTGGCTGGCACCGACGAAGACGATGATGTGGAAGTTGTCATCGAGCCGGGACAGGTCAACCTGTTGCACGTTTTCGAAGTCAACGAGGAGCAGTTTTGCACTCACCGGGCTGAAAGCCTCTCAAGAGCCTCATTAACCTGCCATTTCTAGCAAAGCGAGAAATCTTTCAGTCGTAACGAATGAAAAAACAAGATTTCTCCCGGTGCTTGAAATGACAGGTCCACTCAGCACGAACTGGTCAATTTCATCAAAATTTGTTGCGACCACCGGTGCCATGAATCAATCGCTAATCGTCTTTTTCACGTTCGGCAGGGTTTCCGGCCGGCCGCGCACCATGTAGCGGCTGTCGCCGCTGCGGGCGGTGACGTTTTCGTAAACCCCGTCGTCGCGCCGGACGAGCTTGGTGAACCCGAGGTCCTTGAGCTCGCTGTTGGTCTTGGGGGTGTTGATGTTGATGCGGGACACGCGCTTGCGGATGGGTCCGCCGCAATTCGGACAGCGTTCCAGGGATGGGTCGGCCATGGACTGACGCTGCTCGAATACCGGCCCCAGATCGCAGGGTCGGCTGAGGTGCTCGTACTCATATACCGGCATGGGAATCTCCTTCGGAAGGTCCGCGGCTCAAGGTGCCCGATGCAGGAAAAATGAACCAACCTTCCATAATAGTTTAACAAAAATTTCTAAGTTTGGAAACGGCATGTTGATCCGCAAAGGCCTAAAGTTAATCGCCAAACAACCGATAGGATTCATATAATTCACTTTCGCCGGCACAGCGTTTCAGTGCTCGAAGCGGCCCTACCGCCCTCCGGCAGCGTCTATTTGTCAGCGAAGACGGAACACCAGCGTATGGATCAAAACCAGGCCTCCGGCCCGATAAATGTCGATTTGCGGATCAAGGAAGCAGAAACCTGCTACGCGATGGGGATGATCGAGGAGGCTCTGGCCCTCTATCAGCAGGTAGTCGCCTCCGCCAATACCCTGTCCCCCCAGGCCCGGTCGACGCTGACCGAAAAAGTCGGCCGGCTGGAAAAGGAAATTCAGGATCAAAAGGAGTCGGAGAAAAAAGGGGTATCCGCCGAGCACATTTCGGCCTTCAAAAAAACGCTTTCGGTCCCGGAGGACTTCGCCACGATGATGGACGGCGCCGCTGCCTTGAAAGAGCTCGGCCTCATGGAAGAGGCGGCGGCCGAATATGAAAAACTGATGGAGGTGGACCCCGCATCCTGCGATCTGATCAAGTCGGACGGCCTGCCGGATAAGATCATCCGCGATTACCTGACTTGCTTGCTGGATATCTGGGAACCGGCCGAGGTGGTCAATAAAGCCTACAAGATCATCTATAAGTTCAGCCTGGGCAACCGGGAGACGGCCCGGATTCAATTCTGGCTCGGCCAGCAGATGGAACGCAAGGATATGCACGACCTGTCATTCGACCTCTATCGGACCGCGGCCGAATTGGACGCCTCCGACCCTGAAATCGCCGAGCGCCTGAAAGCGCTGAAAGCGAAGCTGTCCAGCAACTCTCGTTACGATTACCTGCTGCGCAGCAAAATGATCAGCACACAGCAGCTGCAGGAGGCGCTGACCATCGCCAAAAAGGCCAAGAAAAGCGTGGAACATGTGTTGATCGACCGTTTCAAGGTCGGCATCCAGGACGTCGGGAAGTCGCTGTCGATGTACTTCGGATGCACCTTCCGCACCTTTGATGCCGAACTGCCGGTGCCGTTCGAGTTGATCAACAACCTGAAAAAGTCTTTCCTGCTCTACTATGTTTGGGTTCCCCTGCGATGGGACAAGACCGGTATCGAAATCCTGGTGGACGACCCCAAGGATCTGCGCAAGACCGATCACATTCGCGCGTTGATGGGCAATCAGAAGATCAGCATCTCCGTTGCCATCAAGGAGGACGTCGAGAAGTATATTCAGCACTTCTTCGATCCGCGGGCCGAGAAGGCCGCCGAAGCGCCGATGGAGAACATCGAGCAAATCCTGCCGGACGTCAGCTTCGAGGAGGAGGAAGAGCTCAACGACGATCGCAGCGGTCTGGACGAGTCCTCCAGCCAGGTGGTCAAATTCGTGGACCAGATCCTGGTGACCGCTTTCCGAAACAGTGCTTCCGACATCCATATCGAGCCCTCGGTGATCAGCCGCAAGACCACCATTCGCTTTCGGACCGACGGGGTCTGTCATGAGTACATCCAAGTGCCGAACGCCATGGCGCCGGCGATCATCTCGCGGTTGAAAATCATGGCCGAACTGGACATCGCCGAAAAACGCCTGCCGCAGGACGGGAAGATCAAGGTCCGCCGCAAGGGGATCCAGGAGTTCGAGCTGCGTCTGTCCACCATGCCGACGGTCGGAAAGTTCGAAGACGCCGTGATGCGCATCCTGACCCGTACAAGCTCGCTGAAGATCGAGGACATCGGACTGTCCGAGCGCAATCTGACCGTGCTGAGAAAACTGATCGCCCGTCCCTATGGGATGATCCTGTGCGTCGGGCCGACCGGATCCGGCAAGACGACCACGCTGCATGCGGTCCTGGGCCACATCAACCAGCCGGGGGTCAAGATCTGGACGGCCGAAGACCCGGTCGAGATCACCCAACCCGGGCTGCGTCAGGTGCAGGTCCGCCACAAGATCGGGCTGGATTTCGCGCGCATCATGCGCGGCTTGCTGCGGCTCGATCCGGATATCATCATGATCGGCGAAATGCGCGACCGCGAGACGTCCGGCATCGCTCTGGAAGCGGCGTTGACCGGCCACCTGGTGCTTTCGACGCTGCATACCAACAACGCGCCGGAAACGCTGACCCGCCTCCTGGAAATGGGCATGAATGCCCTGAACATCTCGGACGCCTTCCTGGGGGTGCTGGGCCAGCGGCTGGTGCGGCGGTTGTGTCCCAACTGCATCGAATCCTACCACCCGTCCGAGGAGGAGTTCGAGGATTTGCGGACCGATTATGGGCGCGAGGCCTTCGACCGTGCCGGGTACAGTTACGGCGCCGGGTTCAGTCTGAAGCGTGCGGTCGGTTGTGAGAAGTGCAGCGGCTCGGGTTTCAGAGGCCGTATCGGAATCCATGAGTTGATGGAGGCCACCACCGAGGTCAAGGTCTTGATCAAGAAAAACGCGACCTCTTATGAGCTGGGGCTGCAGGCTGCCAAGGACGGGATGACGACCTTGAAGCAGGACGGTATTCGCAAGACCATGGACGGGATCACCACGATTCGCGAGGTCCGTCGGGTTTGCGTCGAATAGAATCCGCTAAAATTCCCCGTGGTGGAATTTTAGAATGTAAAAAATTGAAATAATTTATTAACTTAGCGCAAAGGGCAGTTTTATGCAGGCGGCGTCCGAGGTGAGCCCTATGACCGGAAAAGCATTGGTGGTCGACAGCGATTTTTTCTTCGTCGAGTTTTTGGCCGGCCTGCTGGGAAAACGAGGCTACCAGGTATGCAAGGCCTACGACGGCAAGCAGGGGATCGCCAGCCTGGATGACGGCCCCTACGATATTCTCTTCGCCGATCTGGTGCTGCCCAAAGTCGACGGCCGGCAGTTTTTCAGGGTCGTTCGGAGCAAATTCGACGATCAGCGCTTCCCGCTCGTGGCTTTATCCGGTACGCTCATAGAGCAGATGGACGACCTCGACACGATCGGCGCGGACTATTTCATCGCCAAGGGTCCCATCGACAAACTTGCCGTTCACCTGAACGAATTCATGGCCGGCATCGAGGTCCAGTCGGGGCCGCCTCCGGCCGAAAAGAAAATCCTGCAAACCGGCGGAGTCTTTCCACGGCGCGACGCCATAGAATTATTGGGGTCGCTTGAATTCTATCAGGCGGCGGTCGACTGCCTGGGAGTCGGGGTGCTCATCCTCGACAAGGACACGCGGATCATCAATGCCAATGCGGCGGCGTTGTCCATCGTCGACCAATCGCTGGTGGATCTGCTGAACCGTCCGATCTTGGACGCCTTTCCGCCGAACCGGTCCGGAGAATTGATCAGCGCTTTGAAAGTCACGGCGCACCGCTGCCAATCAGGCCATAGCGCATTTTTTGTAGGTCTCAAGGGCCGGATGCTGCGCGCGGTCGTGTCTCCGCTATGCCTGAATGGCCTTCCGTCCGGGTGGGTGATCGCCCTCGAAGGGGCCAGCGCCTGATGGCTTCGCAGGGAGGCCCATATCGGCGTTGCGCCTCTTATTTATTATTACCCCGGCAATAGAATATGGCAAATTCGGCTATGTCACTAACCGGCGGGGCGGGTTTTCGGCCGCAGCGCGCCACAACCATCCGTTCAACGAACCAACGTACGGCAGCAAGCCCGCTTCATTTGTATCTGGACAGCCCCGGAGGACCGATGCCCACGCAGCCGCCAGCCGTCTCTGCCTGTCTGCAGTTCCTCTAGACGGCTGGGGGGCGTGGCAGGATCGCATGAAAAATTGGTGGCGGCGCGCTGCGGCCGAAAACCCGCCCCGCCGGACCTCGGCTCAAATTGTACCTGTTTGCTTGCAGGATTAATGAAGATGCACAGTCGCTTCGGCGGCTGTGCACGTTTTGGTTGAACTTCCCACCGGCCTCTGCTAAGTAAGTCTGCGCACATCGAACCGCCTTCATGAGGAGAGCTGCGATGATCCGAGCCGCCGTCGCCGGCGCAACGGGATACGCTGGAGCCGAACTCGTCCGGCTGCTCACCGGCCATCCCGGCGTTCAGCTAACCATGATTACCTCTCGGCAGTTCGTCGGGCAGCGTTTCGACCGCGTGTTTCCCTCCATGGCCGGCCGGGTGGATCTCGTCTGCGAGGATCTGAACGACGATCGGATCTGCGCGGCCGCCGACGTTATCTTCACGGCCCTGCCCCACCAGCTGCCGATGAAGATCGCGCCCGAGATCCTCCAGCGGGGCCGGAAGACGATCGACCTGTCCGCCGATTTCCGCTTCAACGAGGCCGGAGTATACGAGGCGGCCTATCAGCCGCATACCGCTCCGGAGCTGTTGCGGGAATCCGTTTACGGGTTGAGCGAGGTCTACTCATCCGACATCGCATCCGCCCGGCTGGTCGGGAACCCGGGCTGCTACCCCACCAGCGCGCTTCTACCGCTGATCCCCCTGATCAAAGGCGGGCTGGTGGATCCGGACGGCATCGTGGTCGATTCCAAATCCGGCGTGAGCGGCGCCGGTCGTTCACCGTCCCTTGCGGTGCACCATTGCGAGGTGAACGAGTCTTTCAAGGCGTACAAGGTGGCGGCCCACCGGCATGCGCCGGAGATGGAGACGATATTGAGCCGGGAGGCCGGCCGGACCGTCGCGATTACCTTCGTGCCGCATCTGGTCCCGATGACCCGCGGGATGCTGTCCACGATCTATGCGCGGCCCTCCGGCGCCGCGACGGCCGGGACGGTTCAGGACTGCCTGGCGGCCTTTTACGCCGGCCGGCCGTTCGTGCGGCTGCGCCCGCCGGGAGCACCGCCGAACACCCTGCACGTGCGGGGGACGAACTACTGCGATATCGGCTTTGTTTTGGACGAGCGCACCCGCCGCCTGATTCTCATGTCGGCCATCGACAACCTCGGTAAGGGCGCGGCCGGTCAGGCCGTCCAGAACATGAACCTCATGTTCGGTCTGGAAGAAACCGCCGGTTTGGATCAGATACCGTTCGCGCTGTGACCGGGGAGGATTAAGGTTTAAAGTTTAACGTTAAACGCTCAACGAGCGGTGGCGTTGATTCTTTCAAACCTTAAACCTTAAACTTTAAACTCAAACGTGAGAAAAGGAGGAAAAATGACAGCCAAGTTGATTATGGGAACCGAGATCCGCGAAACCATTCTCGAAGAGCTGGCATCGGAGGTCAAGGCGATCAAGGCCAAGCACGGGGTGGTTCCCGGCCTGGTGACGATCCTGGTCGGTGAAAACCCGGCGTCGATATCCTACGTGACGCTTAAAATCAAAACGGCCCACCGGCTGGGGTTCAAAGAAATCCAGGACAACCAGCCGGCCACGTTGTCTGAGAGCGATCTGCTGGCCCTGATCGACAAATACAACAAGGACGAATCGATTCACGGCATCCTGGTGCAACTGCCGCTGCCCAAACAGGTCAACGAAAAAAAGGTGCTGAATGCAATCGACCCGGACAAGGACGTGGACGGCTTCCACCCCGTAAATGTCGGGCGCCTGATGATCGGGGGATCGGAGGTCAAATTCCCGCCCTGCACCCCGGCCGGCATCCAGGAGCTCATCGTGCGCTCCGGGGTTCCCACCGCCGGCGCCGAAGTGGTCGTCGTGGGACGCTCCAATATCGTCGGCAAACCGATTGCCAACATGATGCTCCAGAAGGCCAGAGGCGCGAACGCGACGGTAACGGTGATTCACACCGGCACCAAGGATATGGCGTCGCACTGCAAGCGGGCCGACATTCTGATCGTGGCCGCCGGTGTGCCCGGACTGGTGAAGCCCGAATGGATCAAACCGGGGGCTTGCGTGATCGATGTGGGCGTCAACCGCGTCGGCGAGAAGGTCAGCGAAAAGACCGGCCAGAAAGTGGCCATTTTGAAGGGGGATGTCGACTTCGACGCCGCCAAGCAGGTCGCGGGCTGGATTACGCCGGTGCCGGGCGGTGTGGGGCCGATGACCATCACGATGCTGATGTACAATACCTTGAAATCATTGAAGTACAAGCTTGGCATTGCTTGAGTCGTCCGGCGGCCCGGGCCGCCGGATGCGCTTGTAGAGAATAAGGTGTTGACAAGGTCGGGCCCGGATTTTTATAAAGGGCCTGCTCTAACATACAAAAAGGCAAAGTCACCGAAAGATGGCGGCGCAAAGCCACGGGTCTAAAGCCGTTATGGCCAGGATAGCCGGGTTGCCGATGTGCCGTGAAAGACCTTCGGGCGGCTGCGCCCGAAGGTCTTTTTGTCGGCGAACCCGAGCAAGCCGAAATCGCGAAGCAACGCAACCGGGCCCCTGAGGGCTCCGGCTCCGAGAGGGACGTCATCATGCGTAAAACGATTTCGCTGGTCATATTGACGAACTCCGGCTCAGCGGCGAGGCAGTTCCGCGCTTCGCGGGCGACGCTGCGTGCGGTGGTTGTTCTATCGGTGATTCTGCTGGGGATGAGCGGCTTTCTGATATACGATTATCTCCGGCTGAAAGTCGGTGAGCGCTACGTCGAACAGCGCGATCAGGAGCTTTCCGGAACGCTCGCCAGTCAGCGCGACGAAATTCAGATCCAGCGCCAGCAGATCAGTGGCTTTTCAAGTGAGATCAACGCGCTCAAAGAAAGGCTGCTGGCGCTCAACGAGTTTGAAAAAAAGATCCGAGTCATGGCCGATCTCGACCGGCGGCCGGAGAGCGCCAACCTCTTCGGCGTCGGAGGGCCCACCCCCCGGGCATTGGATCCCAAGGTGGCACTCGGCGAACATCGGAACAGCTTGGTGCGCGAGATGAACTCCCAGGTGGATCAGCTGGCGTTGGCCGTCGTGAACCAGGAAGACCATTTCAAGGCGCTGGTCACCCACATCGAAAAGCAGCGCGGCCTGCTGGCCTCCACTCCCACCATCCGGCCGATCGATCCGGACGCGGAGCATCTGGTGACCTCCCGTTTCGATTATCGCCTATCGCCGTTCACCAATGTCCGTGAGTTCCACAAGGGCTACGACATCTCCGCGCGGGAAGGCACCCCCATTTACGCCACCGCCGCCGGAACGGTCACCTTCGCCGGCGACAAGGGGCTGCTCGGCAAGACGATCATCATCGACCACGGTTACGGCCTCACCACGACGTACGGACACTGCAGCCGGCTTCTGAAACTTCAGGGAGAGAAGGTGCGGCGGTGGGATTCCATCGCGTTGGTGGGCAATACCGGCCGCAGCACCGGGCCCCACCTGCATTACGAGGTGGCCCTCCACGGCGTTCAGGTCAATCCCGAAAAATACTTCCTGAACTGAGCACGGCGTTGCCGCACGGCGGATCGCGAGACGGCCGCGGCGACCGGCCATCCGTCCGGCGGATGGAGCCATTTTTCCGCGCGCTGCCCGCGGCCCGCACGGGCGGCCGCGCGCACCCTTCGACGAAAAGGTTGAGCCGCGTTCAGAATTTGCTATAATTGAAACGGCTCAAACCTTAATTTTATAGAGAGGATATCCTGTTTCCATGGTCATGAAGTTGCTTACCAAGGTGTTCGGCAGCAAGAACGAGCGCGAGCTGCGAAAGCTCCGGCCGGCGGTCGAGCGCATCAATGCCCTCGAGCCCGCCATGCAAGCCATGAGCGACGACGAGCTCCGCGCCCTGACCGGACGCTTCAAGGAACGGGTCGAGCGCGGTGAACCGCTGGACGATCTGCTTCCGGAGGCGTTCGCCGCCGTCCGCGAAGCCTCTGTGCGGACGCTTAAAATGCGGCACTTCGACGTCCAGCTGATCGGCGGAATGGTCCTGCATCAGGGCAAGATCGCCGAGATGAAGACCGGCGAGGGCAAGACCCTCGTAGCGACCCTACCGGCCTATCTCAACGCCCTGGCCGGCCGGGGTATGCACATCGTGACCGTCAACGATTATCTGGCCCGTCGCGACACCGGATGGATGGGTCACATCTACCGGTTCCTGGGACTGCAGGTGGGAACGATCCTGCACGGCCTGACCGACGCCGAGCGCCAGTCCGCCTATGCCGCAGACATCACGTATGGCACCAACAACGAGTTCGGCTTCGACTACCTGCGGGACAACATGAAGTTCGAACAGCGCTCGCTGGTCCAGCGGGAGCTCAATTACGCCATCGTGGACGAGGTGGACAGCATCCTGGTCGACGAGGCGCGCACCCCCCTGATCATCTCCGGGCCGGCCGAGAAGTCCACCGATCTCTATTACCAGGTGAACGGCCTCATCCCCCGGCTCGCGCGCGACCGAGACTATAGCGTGGACGAAAAAGCCCGCGCCACCACCCTCACGGAGGAGGGCGTCGCCCGCTGCGAGAAGCTGATGCAGGTAGACAACCTCTACGACCCGAGCTGCATCGAGCTGCTGCACCACATCAACCAGGCGCTCAAAGCCCACGCGCTCTTCAAGCGCGATGTGGACTACATCGTCAAGGAGGGGGAGGTCATCATCGTCGACGAGTTCACCGGCCGCCTGATGCCCGGTCGGCGCTACAGCGAGGGGCTGCACCAGGCCCTGGAAGCCAAGGAAGAGGTCAAGATCGAAAACGAGAACCAGACCCTGGCCACGATCACCTTCCAGAACTATTTCCGGATGTACCAAAAGCTCGCGGGCATGACCGGTACCGCGGACACGGAAGCGGCCGAATTCAAGAAAATCTACAGCCTGGACGTCATGGTGGTTCCCACCCACCGGCCCATGATCCGTATCGACAACGCCGACGTGATCTACAAGACCAAGCGTGAGAAATACGAAGCCGTGCTGGATGAAATCGAAGAGCTGCACGCCAAGGGCCAGCCCGTGCTGGTGGGCACCATCTCGATCGATGTCTCCGAACAGCTGAGCAAGAAGCTCAAGGCCCGCGGCATCCCGCACGAGGTGCTGAATGCCAAACACCACGAAAAGGAAGCCCAGATCGTTTCCATGGCCGGGCAGCGCGGCGCGGTGACGATCTCGACCAACATGGCCGGCCGGGGCACCGACATCGTGCTCGGGGAGGGCGTGGTGGATCTGGGCGGGCTGCACATCCTCGGGACCGAACGGCATGAATCGCGCCGCATCGACAACCAGCTGCGCGGCCGGTCCGGACGGCAGGGCGATCCGGGCTCCTCGCGCTTCTATCTCGCCCTGGAGGACGACCTGCTGCGCATCTTCGGCGGCGAGCGCATCACGGGCTTTATGGAAAAGCTCGGCATGCAGGAGGGCGAGCCCATTGAGCACACCTTGATCAGCCGGGCCATCGAAAATGCCCAGTCCAAGGTCGAAGGGCACAACTTCGACATCCGCAAACACCTGATCGAATACGACGACGTGATGAACCAGCAGCGGGAGGTCATTTACGGTCAGCGGCGGGAGATCCTGACGGGCAAGGATCTGCGGCCGGAAATCATGGAGATGATCCGAGAGACCGCGGGCCGGATCGCCGACACCTTCACGGCCGAAAAGACCCACCCCGAGTACTGGGACTTGAAAGCCCTCTCCGATGCGGTTTACAAGCAATTCAATTTCCGGTCCGAAGGCCTCACGCCGGAGGCCGTTGACGCCATGACGCCCGAGGACCTGGCCGGCCGGCTTGCCGATGAGGCCGTTCGGATCTACGAGGGCCGGGAGGCGGCGATCGGGGCCGACAACTATCGGCGTCTCGAACACGTGGTCATGCTCCAGACCATCGACAACCTCTGGAAAGACCACCTCCTGTCCATGGATCATCTCAAGGAGGGCATCGGGTTGCGGGGGTATGCCCAGCAGAACCCCCTGTTGGTCTACAAAAAAGAGGGTTTCGAGATGTTCCAGGGCCTGATGGAGCGTATCGAGGAGGAGACGCTCGCCATCCTGTTCCGCATTCAGATCGCGGCGCCGGAGCGCATGGAGACCCTCCAGAGGCCCCGCGAGCAGCGACTCACCTTTTCCGGCAGCGGAGAACCGGCCCGCAAGGCGCCTGCCCATCGCAGTCCGGACAAGGTCGGACGCAACTCGCCCTGTCCGTGCGGCAGCGGCAAGAAGTTTAAGAAGTGCTGCGGGCGCTGAGCCCGGCCGGGCCGGCGGTCTCTTTACAAAAACTCGTCGCAGTGATTATAATGAACCATCCGTGGAGAGCGGCTTCCGCCGGCAGCCTCGCTGGTTGTCGGCTTGAGGGAGATGTCCGTTCCGGGCAGGAAAGCCAGCTGGATGAACCCCCTTTGTACAAGGTGCTGCTGCTCAACGACGACTACACCACCATGGATTTCGTGGTGGAGGTGCTCAAACAGGTTTTTCACAAGTCCGATGGGGACGCCCATCGGATCATGTTGAACGTCCATCGCAACGGGTTCGGCGTCTGCGGGCTCTATCCGCGCCAAATTGCCGAAACCAAGATCGACATGGTAGACAGCCTCTCCCGGGAGAAGGGGTTTCCGCTCAAGTGCACCATGGAAAGAGACTAAGCATATGATCAGCAAGGAATTGTCCGCCACGCTGGGTTTCGCCGTGCGCGAAGCCAAGAAACGTCGGCACGAATATGTGAGCGTCGAGCACATCCTGTTCGCCATCCTTTACGAGCAGAGCGGGATTGAAATCGTCGAGAACTGCGGCGGCAACGTCGAAACCATCCTGGGAAGCCTGGAATCCTTTTTTGAGGAAAAAATCGAAAAGATCCCCGAAGGCAGCGAATACGTTCTGCAGCAGACGATCGGGTTTCAGCGGGTGATCCAGCGGGCCGTCAGCCACGCCCGCTCCGCCGACAAGGCCGAGGTGTCGGTGAGCGACATCCTGGCCTCCATCTTCCTGGAGAAGGACTCCCACGCTGAATACTTTTTAAGTGCCGAGGGTGTGACGCGGCTCGACGTGCTCAATTACATTTCGCACAAGATCCCCAAAACCTCTTTTCAGGAGCGCGAGCAACCGGACGCGCGTCCTGGGACGGAGGAGCGGCGGCGCAAGAGCAGCCCGCTGGAGATGTACACCACGGATCTGGTCCGCCAGGCCCACCAGGGGAAACTCGATCCCCTCATCGGCCGCCAGAACGAGATCGAGCGCACCATGCAGGTGCTCTGCCGGCGGCGCAAAAACAATCCCGTATTCGTCGGCGACCCGGGGGTCGGCAAGACCGCCCTGGCCGAGGGGCTCGCCCAGAACATCGCCAAGGGCGAGGTGCCCGATCTGCTGAAAGAGGTTCATATCTACGCCTTGGACCTGGGCGGCATGCTCGCCGGAACCAAGTTTCGGGGGGACTTCGAGCAGCGCCTGAAAGGCGTCATCGCCGAGTTGAAGCGCCGCCCGCATTCGATTCTCTTCATCGATGAAATCCACACCATCGTCGGCGCCGGCGCGACCAGCAGCGGATCGATGGACGCCTCCAACATCCTCAAGCCGGTGTTGACCAGCGGCGAGATCCGCTGCATCGGCTCCTCCACTTACGAGGAGTTCAAGAACCACTTTGAAAAGGATCGGGCCCTGTCGCGGCGCTTCGAAAAAATCGAGGTGCCCGAGCCGCCGGTCGGCGAGAGCATCCAGATCCTCAAAGGCCTGCGCTCGCGCTACGAGGAGCACCACGGGATCGAATACACGGACAGTGCGCTGAAGTCCGCCGCCGAGCTTTCGGCCAAGTTTTTGAACGACCGCTATCTGCCGGACAAGGCCATCGACGTGATGGATGAGGCCGGCGCCTACATACGGCTGTCCGGAGCGGCCGGACGCAAAAAGATCCATCCGTCCGACATCGAAAAGATCGTGGCGAAGATGGCGCGCATCCCCACCCAGAGCGTTTCCACCTCCGACCGCACCAAACTCGAGAACCTGGAGGCCCGGCTCAGGGACGTGGTTTTCGGTCAGGACGATGCCATCCGCGCCCTGGTAACCTCGATCAAGCGCTCGCGGGCCGGGCTGGGCATTCCCGGCAAACCCATCGGCTGCTTCCTGTTCACGGGCCCGACCGGCGTCGGCAAGACCGAGGTGGCCCGTCAGGTCGCCCTGATCCTGGGGGTGGAGTTTATCCGCTTCGACATGAGCGAATACATGGAAAAGCACGCCGTGGCCCGGCTGATCGGCGCGCCGCCGGGCTACATCGGTTTCGACCAGGGCGGGCTGATGACCGACGGCATCCGCAAGCATCCCCATTCGGTGCTGCTGATGGACGAGATCGAAAAGGCCCATCCGGACCTCTTCAACATCCTGCTGCAGGTGATGGACCACGCCACGCTGACCGATAACAACGGCAAGAAAGCCGATTTCCGTAACGTGATCCTGATGATGACCTCCAACGCCGGCACGCGCGAGATGAGCGCCCAGACCATCGGGTTCGGAGACATGCATCGCGACACGCGCTCCAAGGGCCGTAAGGCCATTGAGCAGATGTTCAGCCCGGAGTTCCGCAACCGTCTGGACGATACCATCGCGTTCAATCCCCTCAGCACCGCGATCATGGAGAAAGTGGTCGACAAGTTTATGAAGGAGCTCAACGGCCAGCTGGCGCCCAAGAGGGTGCACCTGAACTACTCCCCGGCGCTGCGCAGCTGGCTAGCGCAGAAGGGCTACGACTCGCGTTACGGCGCCCGGCCGCTTGCCCGGGTCATCCAGACCGAAATCAAGAACAGGCTTTCCGATGAAATCCTTTTCGGTCGGCTGCAGAAAGGCGGCGAGCTGACGCTCGACATCGAGGCGGACCAGGTCGCCTTTCGATACGACTGATCGTTCCATGCCGGTTTTCGTCCTTTCGGAGGACCTCCGATTCCCTCCGCCCCGCCTGGCGACGCCGGAAGGCCTGCTCGCTGTCGGCGGGGACCTGAGCCAGGAGCGCCTGCTGCTGGCCTATCGCCAGGGAATCTTTCCCTGGTACTCCGACGATGAGCCCATCCTGTGGTGGTCGCCGGATCCCCGGCTGGTGCTCTACCCCCGGGAGTTCCACCGTTCGCGTTCACTGGAAAAAGTCATCCGGCGCGGCGAGTTCCGGGTCACGACCGATCGGGCATTCGAGACGGTGATCCGCGAATGCGCCGCCGTTCGCACCGCGGGCAAGGAGGGCACCTGGATCGTGCCGGACATGATTCGGGCATACTGCGACCTGCACCGCATGGGAGTGGCGCACTCGGTCGAAGCCTGGAGTGGGCAACGACTGGCCGGCGGGTTGTACGGCGTGTCGCTCGGCTCGGGTTTCTTCGGCGAATCCATGTTCACGCGGGAGACGAACGCCTCGAAGGTGGCCCTGGCCGCTCTGACGGCCTACCTGACGGCCGAGGGCTTTGATCTGATCGACTGCCAGGTGACCACCGGCCATCTCCAGCGCATGGGGGCACGGGAGGTCCCGCGGGACCGTTATCTGAAGGAGCTGGGACGCTGCCTTAAAGCGCCTACGCGCATCGGCCGATGGACCATTCCCGAGGCGATCCTGGCCGCGCCGCCGCCTAAGCGGCGGCGCGGCTAACATGCCGTTTCGAGCGCAGCGAGAGCACATACGGTTGCGCCACTCTCTGCCAGTCCGGCAGTCTATTAGCCGGAATCCCTATAGGAATTCGCCATGAGCATGAGCAGGCCACCCATTGAGAAAGACTGCGTTTTCTGCCGGATCGCGCGGGGTGAGACGCCCACCGAAATCCTGCACGCCACCGACCAGCTCATCGTTTTCAGGGATATCCGCCCGCAGGCACCGGTGCACCTGCTGATCGTGCCGCACAAGCACATCCGCAGCGTCAACGACCTGGAGGCCGACGACGCGGCGATCCTCGGCGAGCTCTTCCGGGCGGCCCGGGAAATGGCCCGGCGCCTCGACATCGCCCGCGACGGCTACCGGTTGATCGTGAACGTGGAGCGCGGCGGCGGGCAGGTCATCTTTCACCTGCACATGCACCTGATCGGCGGCTGGGGACGATAGCGATTGAGGATGTGGACCCATCATGAGTGAAGCGCGTGTCGCTCCGAACGGCGGCCTTTATATCCACATCCCGTTTTGTGTGCACAAGTGCGCGTATTGCGACTTCTATTCGGTCTCCGACCTGAATCTGAAACCCGCATTCCTGAAGGCCCTTTCTGCGGAAATCGCCGCGGCCGAAGCGGGGCCGCCGCTGTTCGACACCATCTATTTCGGCGGCGGCACCCCTTCGATCCTCGACCCGGCGGAAGTCGAACGAATCATCGATCAGTTGAAATCAAAATTCCGGCTGGCCGGGGCGCTGGAGGTGACGCTCGAAGCCAACCCAGGGACCGTCGATGCGGATAATCTGAAAGGGTTCCGTTCGGCTGGCGTCAACCGCCTCAATCTCGGTATTCAGTCCTTTCGCGAAGAAAACCTGAGGCGGCTCGGCCGGATTCACTCGGCCGGGCAGGCGCACGATGCCGTCGCGGCGGCCCACCGGGCCGGTTTTGCAAACGTCGGGTTGGATCTGATCTACGGCCTGCCGGGGCAAACCGTGAGCGCCTGGACGATGGACATCGAAAGCGCTCTCGCTTACGATCCGGAGCATCTGGCCTGCTACATGCTCAGCGTCGAGCCCGGCACGCCGCTGGCTGAAGAGCAACGGCTCGGCCGTTTCCGGCCGGCGCCGGATGAGGACACGGCCGGGCTGTTCATGGCGACGTCCGAACTGCTGACCGGATGCGGCTACCACCACTACGAAATTTCCAACTTCGCGCGCGGCGCGGCCTCCGGCGGGGATTCGCGCGCCTCCCGGCACAACTCCAAGTACTGGGCCTACGCGCCCTACCTGGGGTTCGGCCCCGCGGCGCACTCCTTCCAGCCGCCCCGGCGGTTCTGGAACCACCGCGATGTCCGGGGCTACATCGCCGAGATAGCGGCCGGCCGCCGGCCGCCCGGCGGAACGGAAACGCTGACCGTGGACCAGCATATGCTCGAGGTGGTCATGTTGGGGCTGCGGACGTCGGCGGGGATCGACCGGGCGGATTTTAAGGTGCGTTTCGGCAGGGATTTCAGAGATCTTTACGGAGCCGTGGCGGATGAGCTGGCAGCCCGCGGGCTGCTTACGCTCGATAACGGACGCTGCGCGCCGACGCGGCAGGGCATGCTCTTCCTGAACACGGTCGTCGCCGCCTTGACTGGAAACTAGGCCTTGCGCAGCTTGCGCACATCCCCGACGCGCAGCGTCACATTCCTGGAGTCGAAATACTCCAGCAGCGGGATGAGAAACTTGCGGGAGGCGCCGCCGGCCATGTCCTTGAAATGGGCCGGTGTCATGTCGGCGTTCGTTTCGAAGAATTTCACCATGCGCTGCTTCAGGTCGGCGATCGCTTCGGCATGAAAGAAGAGATCGTCCTTGGTGCGGATGATCAGGCCTTCCTCGATCAGCAGGTTCAGGACGTCCTTGGCCGGGCCCGGTTCCGATTTAAGGATTCCGGCGACATCCCTGAAGAAGGGCGGCTGCAGGCCGCTGTCCCGATAGATTTTAAGCATCTGCTTGCGCAGATTGGCCTCGTCGATAGCGAGCGACACCTTGTGGGAGGCCAGGCGAACGGTTTTTTCCTCCTGGGCGATGGCGCCGTCCCGGATCATCTGGTTAAGCACCAGGTTGAAGAGCCGCACATCCGTATCGGCGGGATACTTGCTCTTCAGCTCCTCCTTGAGCATGCCGGATTTCAACGGGAACGCCTTGTGATAGTTCCGGAGGTGCTCGGCCGTCTCCTGGATGAAGGCCTCGAAGCTTTTCTTGTGGACGAAGCTGCGTGTCTCCTTGTCTACCTGGATGATGGTGCGGGCCGACATCATGGCCTGCAGGCTCGACTCGAGCTGCTTGTCCGTGAGGTTGGTCATGAGCCGAAGGTCGGCGAAGCATGTTCCGGCATGGCCGGCGGCATCGATGTGCGCGCCGATGAGCGTTTCCGGGTCGCTCGTCAGGACGTTCTTCAGCGCTTGGATGATCCCGGTGTTGAAGCGCTTGTGCTTGGGGGGAATGGGGTTGAGGATCTGGCCGCCGCCGACGGTGCGCACCGGCGAATAGCTGCGCACGACGTAATGATCGCCCTTGACGACGGCGACCGGCGCGTCCAGCCGCAGCTGGGCCACCGTGTCCTCGCCGGGCTTGAGTTCGTCGTGTTCGAGCAGGATCAGGTTGCCCAGAACCTCGCTGGTGCCCGTATGAAACCGCATCCGGGTGCGGTTTTTCATGGGCTTCCCTGCGCCCGCCAGGTAGTGGAAGCGCACGTCCACCATGTAGCTCGATTTCAACGCGCCGGGGTTGGACAGCACTTCGCCCCGACTGACCGCCTCCTTGTCCAGTCCCTGGAAATTGACTGCGGTGCGCATGCCGGCCTCGGCCGTAGCGACGCTCTGGTTGTGGACCTGGATGCCGCGCACCTTGGAGGTGATCCCGGACGGATAGACCATGATCGGGTCTCCCACCTGGACCTTGCCGGAAATGAGGGTGCCGGTGATCACCGTGCCGAACCCCTTCATGGTGAAAACCCGATCCACCGGCAGCCGGAAGAGGGAGGACGGCGGTCGGGTTTCCACCTGCCGGCTCAGTTCGTCCAGCGTCCGCACGAACTCGGGCAGACCCTGCCCGGTGGCGGCGGAGACGGGGATGACCGGGGCGTTTTCGAGAAACGAGCCGCGCGTGAACTCGCGGATGTCCTCCTGGGCCAGCTCCAGTATTTCCTCGTCCACCAGATCGATCTTGGTCAGCGCCACGAGTCCCTGGCGCACGCCGAGCAGCGTGCAGATTTCCATGTGCTCGCGCGTCTGCGGCATCACCCCCTCATCCGCCGCGATGACCATGACGACGATATCGATGCCGGTGGCGCCGGCCACCATATTCTTGACGAATTTTTCATGACCGGGGACGTCCACGACGCCCAGGTGCTGGCCGCTGGGCAGGTCCAGATGAGCGAATCCCAGCTCGATCGTGATGCCCCGTTCCTTTTCCTCTTTCAGACGGTCGGTGTCGATGCCCGTGATGGCCTTCACCAACGAGGTCTTACCGTGGTCGATGTGCCCGGCGGTGCCCAAGATGATTTGTTTCAATGGTTCACGCTCCTGACGATGTCCGGACGAACCGCGGGTGCCGTTTGCAGCGACTCGCCTGAAAGACGGGGAGCGCATGAGACGTTTTCGCACGCCGACGGATTCGAGCGGAGCTCAGCGGCTCTTCCGTTTCCTGAAATACTCGAGAACATAGGCCAGCCCCACCAGAAGGGCCGCCAGTCCTGCGACGTAGGCCGTGCTGACCTCTCCGCGGAACATGCGCGTGATGAGGGTGGCGATGGCCACTCCCAGAACAGCCCGTATGAAAAAAAGAATGAACGGATGCATATGGCCTCTCTCCGGCATCTACTTGTATTCAACTTTTCCGGCTCTTTCAACAGCAGATTCCATCCGAGTGCCTCCCTTTGAAAAAGGGAGGTCGGGAGGGATTTGCCGTGATTCATTCGGTTCAATTTTGAGACCTTATGAGAAAATAAACACGAAATAAGGATGTCTCAATTTTTTCTTGATCTGACCAATTCGATCTGTTAACTTACAAAATTCTTGAAACAATCATCCGAAAAACCGATTGCGGTGGGTGTAGCTCAGTTGGCAGAGCACCGGGTTGTGGCCCCGGTTGTCGTGGGTTCAATTCCCATCACTCACCCCACTTTCAGCGCCCGTAGCTCAGTTGGATAGAGCGCCGGACTTCGAATCCGTAGGCCGGGGGTTCGAGCCCCTCCGGGCGCGCCAGTTAAATCAAGGGGTTACAGATTCAAGGCCTCTCGCTCCGAATCCCCTATCGAGTGCAGGTAGATTTCCGTAGTAAGGCGGTTCTCATGTCCAAGGATGCGCTGAATTGACCCTATGGGTACGTTTGCTTGGTCCATGAGTGAGGCTCCGAAATGCCTCAAGGCGTGGTTGTGAACGCCGGAGAAAAATCATAGCGTTTTCAATTTTAAAGCTGCCGTTGTACCGTTTAAACAGTCGTTAAACATCAACGTTGGGACAGTACTGCTCCAGCCAGTTTCATGATAATGCAGCCGATAATGCAAAAAGACAGCGAGAGGCCGGCAGACGGATGGAGGTATTATGGTCTGGGAGGGACGTTTCTCAGGCGGAAATCACCAGGATTGTAAGTGGCCCCGGTGAAAATCCGGCCGCCAAACCCATTACGGTGCCTTTGCTCAAAGCGTCGAGAAAATGGACGCCCATAGCAAAAAATGCCTACCCCAGGGCCACGTCGAGGGTCATCATGACGGCGAACCCCAGCATGACGCCCACGGTGGAAAAATCGCTGTGCTCTCCCGTGCGTGCCGACGGAATCAGCTCTTCGGCGACGACATAGATCATGGCGCCGGCGGCGAATGCCAGCGCATAGGGTAAAATGGGCTTCATCATTACAACGGCCATGGCGCCGGCGACTCCGGACAGCGGTTCGACCATTCCCGAAAGCTGGCCGTACCAGAAGCTCTTCCGGCGGGACAGCCCCTCCCGCCGCAAGGGGACCGAAACCGCCGCGCCCTCCGGGAAGTTTTGAATCCCGATGCCGAGCGCCAGGGCCATGGCGCCGGCCAGCGAAGCGGACGGAATGTCGGCGGCCAGGGCACCGAAGGCGACGCCCACGGCCAGCCCCTCCGGGATGTTGTGAATCGTAATGGCCAGCACCAGCAGGATGCTGCGCCGCCAGGTCGTGCTGACGCCCTCGGCGGAT
>JALOPB010000356.1 GCA_025454115.1 Desulfobacterales bacterium
ACGACCTGCAGAAAGCCCTACGAGAAGGCGTGATCGACGCCGAGGAAAACCCCATCGCAGTGATTTATGCGAATAGGATCTTCGACATCCACAAACACGTGGCAATGACCGGTCACACCTATAACTCAATGGTTCACGTGATCAACAAAGAGACCTGGGGTAAACTCACCCCGGAGCAGCAGAAAATCCTACGGGAAGAGAGCGTTGCCGCCGGCAAGTGGATGCGCAAGGCCGTGCGGAACGCTGAGGACGAGCAGATTGAACGGATGAGGCAGGCAGGAGTCCGGGTGACCTATCCGGACCGGGCGAGGTTCAAGGCCCTGATGAGTTCAGCCTATCATCGGATGAATGCCGCAGCCGGCGAGGAGAACATCAAGGAGTTTGCCCAGATGGTGGAAGCGGCGAAGTGAACGGCGACGGTACACTTGCTCGGGCCGGCTGCCGGCCCTAATTTTCGACAAAGGTCAAAGACAGTAGAGCCTTCAATGAACGCATATCGGCGGGTTTTAATCTTTGCTGCGTCTGGTGCGCTCCTGCTTGGGTGTGTGCACAAGAACTCGGTGTCACCTGCCGGCGATTATCCGTTGCTGAAACCTTCAATGCCGCCGCTGGGAGCCCTCAGTGAGAACCGCCGGTTGGCCCCCGTCTTCGGTCCTCTGCAGGAATTCGCCGGAAGCAAAATCGGTGAAGCCGGCCGATTGCGCGTTTTCGACGCCCACGGTCCGGATTCAAATCGGATCGCATTGCTAAGGAACGGCGACGAGTCGTTCGCGGTGCGTGTGCAGCTGCTTGAAGAGGCTAAAATATCCATCCGGATTCAGGCCTTGATATTTTCAGGCGACGAATCAGGGCTGCATATCGCCGAAATCTTGAAAAAGAAAAAAGCCGAGGGGCTCGATGTCCGCGTGATCGTGGACGCCGCCGCGAATCTCGGCTGGCAGACCCAGTGGATGTATTTCGACCTCAAACAGCACGGGATAGAAGTCCAAGGCTACGAGTCCCTCTACCTAGAATGGATCAACGAGGTGCCGATCCCCTTTCTCTCACCCGCTAAAGATCCCGAGGCGCCGAACCACCGCTATCACGAGAAAATGTGGATCATTGACGGGGAAACCGACCGGAGAGCGGCCGTCGTCGGGGGGCTGAACATCGCCAACGAGTATTTTCGGGTGGATCCCACGGACCCCGGCCGTTTCTGGCGGGATCAGGACGTCATCGTCAAAGGCAGCATCGTTGCCGACATGGTCGCGGCCTTCGACCGCAATTTTGAACACTTTCTTTCCATAAAGGAGAGCCGGGGAATCCTTGACACCGATAGGTATTGGCAAGCGACAAGGAACTTCCTGGATAAATTCGGAAAACTGACCGTGACCTACACGACCCGGGCCGACCTGGTGGAACGAGTCGAAAGCATGGTTCGGGTGCAACCTGACTTGAACTATGCAAATGCCCGCAGCCGGTTCTTCCACAACCGCCCGCGGCTGGGGGAGTCCTACATACAGCAGGCCTATCGGAAATTGATCGACCATGCCGAACGCGAGATTATCATCTGCAACGCCTATCTGATCCCGTCGGCCGACGTGATCGATGCGATACGAAATGCCGCCACGCGCGGCGTCCGCGTGATCGTTCTTACCAACAGCCCTGAAACCAACGATTTGCCTGAGCTGACCATGGTCGGGCGCAGCTACTACAAAGAGATTTTGGGTGTCAACGGGGATCCGGCGGCAAAGAAAAACGGCGGCAGTGTCCAGATCTGGGAATGGTACGGTCAGCGATACGATCAAGCGCATCAAACCGAAGGCACCATCCATGCCAAGTATGCTGTCTTCGACCGGCGCTATGCGCTCGTCGGATCCTATAACCTGGACCCCAGGAGCGAGAAGCTCAACAGCGAAACGGCCGTGGTCTTCGAAAGCGATGATCTGTCCGCCGGACTGGCGCAGATTTTCTATGAAAATGATTTGGCATACAGCCGCCACGTTACCCCGGAGGACGCGAATGAGTTCAAAGAACCCACGGATGTGCTTTATCGGCTCAGAAAGGAATTCGGCGGCCTGTTTGAGCCGCTGCTCTAATAGGAGGTGCAGATGAGTGCAAAAAGTTTTCTTGCTGCTGTAACACTTCTCTCCATTTTTGTCGTCGGTCCGCCGGTGTTTGCGAAGGACGATATTCGCAAAGAGCGGGTCCAGTTTAAGAAGGGGGCGACCACAGCCACGATCAAGGGCAGTATAAAAGGCTACGAGACGGTTGACTATCTGCTGGGCGCCAAAGCCGGTCAGCACATGAACGTCAGCCTGGCGACGAAACATGGCGCCACCTATTTCAACATCTTAGCCCCTGGCGAAAATGAGGTGGCCATGTTCAATGCCTCCACCAGCCAGAACCGGTTCGAGGGTGCACTCCCGGCGAGCGGGGACTACAAGATTCGCGTCTACATGATGCGCTCGGCAGCTCGCCGCAGCGAAGCGGCGAGTTACACGCTGACCGTTGGCATTACCGGCTCACCCAAGGCATCCGATTTCGGCACGGCTCCGTCCAGCGATGCCAAGGTCAAGGGCACGCCTTACCATGCCACCGGCCCGCTACCGTGTATCATGGGCAATGACAAACCAGTGCAGTGCGAGTTCGGCGTGATCCGCGGCAAGCCCGGCAATGCCGAGGTGCACATCACCCCACCGGGCGGGCTGAAACGGGTCCTGATCTTCATGGGCGACAAGGTCACCACGAACCCCGGCGAAAAAATCAAAGCGGTGAAACAAGGCTATGATTGGGTGATCGAGGTCAATGACTACGAGCACTATACAATTCCCGAAGCGGTTGTGCACGGGGGCTGAAAGTTCGTACCGGACCTTCCTGTTACGGAAATGCTTGCGTCACTGTTGATCGGGAAGCCCCAGAACATTCTGATCGTAGCCATTGCGTTTCTCGTGGGGTACATAGTTCCATGGTTCACGGCGCTGGGCAATCGGCGTCGTTTCGGTTCACTCCTCATCGCATCGATTGCTTGGGGGGTTTATGCCGCATGGGAGTGGCTGGTCCAGGTTAAAACTCCGGAGGCGAACATCAGGGTGGACCTTCTCGTGATATGGCCGGTGCTGGCCATTATATCGGCGTGGTCGCTGTTCCGCGTGTTTCGATAGGTATTTTTGCGTTTTCGCCAGGAGTGGGGTCGCTTGCCGGTTGGTGCGGAAACGGCCGAATCGCAGCCGCTGAACCGAAAATCATGCCTGCGAGACGGGAAGGCACCCGGTCGGATTCCTCTCATGGCCCCCTAAACCCGATACAGGGCATGAACACCATGGTCACAAGGCTATCCAATCTCCGGCGGCTATCCCGGGCAGTTGCATGGAGCGCGTTGGTGCTCTTTACACTGCCGTTGCCGGCATCGGCCGGCGACACCCTCAAGGGTGTAAAATCCAGGGGCGTCTTACGCTGCGGGGTCAGCGAAGGGATCTTGGGGTTCTCCCTCAAAGGCGACAGCGGCGAATGGAGCGGTCTTGACGCGGATTTCTGCCGCGCAGTGGCGGCGGCTGTCTTGGGAGAC
>JALOPB010000357.1 GCA_025454115.1 Desulfobacterales bacterium
GGGGTTGTTGGCGAACGGCCAGGCGCCGATGTCCTGATGGGACAGGGGCAGAACCGCACCGGTCCGCAGGGAGTCGCGGGCGGCGAGGCCGCAGGCGGTAAGACCGACGCCTCGGCCCGCTGCGAGGAGCGCTTCCCATACGCGCTGCACGTGGGCGGCTTGGACCAAGACCTCGAAGCCGAATTCGCCGGTATAGCCCGTCCGGGAGAGCAGGATGGGAGTGCCGTCCACCAGCGTCACGTCGCCAGCCAACGGCGAGGCCGGATCGAAATGTCCTTTGAAGGAAAAGTAGTGCATTTTTTCGAATACCGCCGCCGGATCATTCATGACCCGGCTCAGCACTCTGGCGGCCTGGGGGCCCTGAACGTCGATCTTGCCCAGCCGGTCAGTGAGGTCGAGGATGCCGACCTCCCGGCCGGCGGCGTTGGCAGCCAGGTGGCCGGCGATGTTTGCGCCCATGCCGGCATTGACGACCACCAAAAAGTCGGCCTCGGTCAGCCGGAACACAATGGCGTCGTCGATGACGTGGCCGCTCGGGTTTAAAAAAACCCCGTAGACCGACCGGCCTGCGGTCAGCGGTGCGTTGCCGGCTCCCAAGCAGGCCGAGAGATTCTTCGAAAAGCACCATTGCAGAAGGTCAAACGCATCGGCGCCGCCCACGACGACCGACGACATATGGCTCGTGTCGAAAAGGCCCGCGTTTAGGAGCACGCCCAAATGTTCGTGTTTGACGCCGGCCGGGTACCAGAGCGGCATGGCATAGCCGGCGAACACGCCCATCTGAGCATTCTCTTGAACATGCCAGTCGTGCAGTGGGGTTTTGTTGTTCATGGTGCGAAATCACCCTTCAGACGTTGGGAGGCGCTCTCAGTCAAAAGCCGGATGCCACAGATAGTAAAAACCGGACGGCAGGGCCGGGATCAGGCGCGAAAGGCCGGTGTCTAAAATCACTGCGGGTCGGTCTCCCTCGTAGGACGTATTGGGGTTGTAGATGTTGTCGTCCGGGTATTCCGTGCGGCGATAGACGATGACCTTGCTCTCCTCCGGTATCTCCGCACGCTGCCGGGCCTCGGCGAGGGCGTCCTCCATATAGCCGATGCGGTCCACCAGCTTGAGATTGAGGGCCTCTTCGGCCAGGTAAACCCGGGCGGAAGATACCGCCGCCAGCGCTGCGGAGTCGGATCCGCGGTGCTTGCGGACGAGATCGACAAAACGTCCGGCCAGCTGATCCGTCATCGCCTGAAAGATGCCCGCCTCTTCCAGCGTGGTGGCCCGGAACGGCGAGCCGATGTCCTTGTTCTGGCCGGACTTGCTCACCTCCACGCCGACACCGATCTTCTCCATCAACCCGGTGACCTTGGGCCGGATGAAGATCACGCCGACCGAACCCGTTACCGTGGTGGGATGCGCCACGATGGCGTCGGCGGGCAGCGCGATGTAGTAAGCGCCGGATGCGGCGACGTCCATCAGCGCCGCCACCACCGTGCGGCCGGTGCGCTCCTTGAACCGGAGGATTTCCTTGTAGAGCACGTCGCTGGCCGTCACCGAACCGCCGGGGGAATTCAACTGCAGCACGACGGCCTTGACCAGCGGGTCTTTTTCCGCCTTGCGCAGGTGCGAGACCGCCTCCTGAACCGTGCTCGGCCGCGTGCGCAGCAGTCCCGCTTCGGGATTGTCAGAGATGACGCCGCGGATCGGCAGCAGCAGGATCTTTTCGGATGTCTTGCCATCGAGGGTGAATTCCTGCAGCGGGTCGTTCTGGCTAGGGAAAAGCTTGATGCGGGGGCTGGCGCACCCGGCCGCCGCTGTCAGAAGGAACACGGTCATGAGGATCATGAGCTTTCGCATGGTTTTTCTCCGTCTATTATCCAACGAGTCCGTCAACTTTGCCATGCACGGTTGCGGCGGCCTTCAGTCGCTCCCGGCGACCCATCAACCGAGCAGTTCGGCTTTCTTGAGGATCTCCCGGATTTCGCTGCGCTCCTTCTCGCTGGCCGGCAGGAGCGGCGGCCGCGGGTCGCCACCGAAATAACCCAGCATGTCGAGAGCCGCCTTCAGCCCCGGCACCCCGTAAGTGGCCGTGACCGCCGTGTTGACCGGCAGCATCCGCAGCTGCAGCTGGCGCGCCGCCTCCATGTGGCCCTGCTCTACCCGTTTCTGGATCTGCACACAGGCTTCCGGAGCGACGTTGGCCAAAGCCAGCACACCGCCCACGGCGCCCAGGGTCAGCGCTCCGAAGAGTGCGCCGGCGGTGCCGACCAGCACGCTGAAATCTTGGTCGACGGCGCTCACCATCTCGCCCAGGGTGCTGACGTTGCCGTTGCTGTCCTTGATGCCGATGATGTTGGGGTGACGGGATAGCTTTGCGGTCAGGCCGACGCTGACGTTGATGTTGGTAAACTTGGTGACGTTGTAAATCATGATGGGAATGGCGGACTGGTCGGCGACCGCCGTAAAATGCTGAAACAGGGCGGCTTCGTTCATGCGACCGCCGTAATAGAAGGGCGTCACCACCAGCGCGGCATGGGCACCCAGCTTGGCGCAGGCGTTGGTCAGCTGAATGGTCTGCCAGGTGGATTCGCAGCCGGTTCCGGCGATAACTTTCATGCCCGGGCCGGCCGACTGCACCACGGTCTTGACCACGTCGAGTTTCTCCTGCTCGCTCAGGTAGATGTACTCACCGTTCGATCCGAAGGCTACATAGCCCTTCAGTCCGGTCTTGTTCCATCTGGCGATGTTGTCGGCCAGCCTGTCGTAGGCCACTTTCCCGCCAACGAACGGGGTCGTGATAGGCGGAAAGATTCCTTTAAGATCAATGGGGTTCATTCGTAAGCTCCTGTGGGTGCTGGATGACAAGATCTTTTCAATATCCCATCATGGATAGAGTATTTATAGCGCATAACCGGCGCGCTGTCACCACACTAAAAAGCCAGGGGCGCCATTTGGCGGACCTGGCTTTTGGTTATAGGCGCCGTTTGGCGGCGCCTAGTTATTCGAATTCGCGGATGCTGGCGATGGAGGCTCCCATGGAGCAATCGGTTGTCTGTTCCAGGACGATGTCGATGACATAAGGCGTTCCGGATTCCTGGGCGCGTTTGAAGGCGGCCTTCAGCTGGGCGGGGTCGGTGACCCGTTCACCCTTGGCGCCGCAGGCTTCGGCGAATTTCACGAAATCAAAGCCGCGGCCTTCGTTGACGCCGTCGTACCAGATCTCCACTTCGCATTCCATTTCGTAGACGTACTTTTCAGCCTGGCGGATGAGGCCCAAGTAACCATTGTTGAGGACCAGAATGATGAAAGGCACGTTGTACATCACGGCGACCGGCAGCTCTTCCATGCAGAACTGAAAGCCGTAATCGCCGACCACCTGCACCACCTGCTTGTCCGGCCGCGCGACCTTGGCCCCGATGGCAGCCGGCAGGTCCCATCCCAGGGGGCCGGCGCCGCCGCAGTCCAGGTAGTGCCTCGGCTTTTGGATTTCCTGCATCTGGCCCGACCAGATCTGGTTGAGGCCGATGCAGGTCACGAACACC
>JALOPB010000358.1 GCA_025454115.1 Desulfobacterales bacterium
CTTCAATCCTCCGTCCGGAGGCGGCGCAGGGGCGAGGGTTGGGTCCAGCGGTCCAGGCCGCCTTCGTAGAACCATTTGTCGGGAAAGCCCCGGCGGGTGGTAAAGGTCGGATTTTCCGCCCAGCGGATGAGCTGTTCGTAGGCATCGCGCAGCTTTCGGAAAAGCGTGGCATCGCCGCCCTGATCGGGGTGATGCACCTTGGCCTGGCGGCGGAAGGCGCGCTTGATGATCTGCTGCAAATGGGGCGAATGCAGGTCCTTGTTGCGGAGCTTGAGATGGGTCAGCGACCTGGCCATGCGTGCCGGCTCGCGAACCTCCAGCGGCCGGACGGCGTTGATGTCACCGTCGGCCGGCATGGCCTTCCCGAGAATAAAGCGTGAGGCCAGGTAACGTTTCTTGGTCCGGCGCACTTCTTCCCACCAGGCGTTGCCCAGCAGGTTGAACATCTTGCAGAAGTCGTCCACCGGCTTTTTTCCCTTGGCGCGGGGGAATATGAAGCTGGCCAGGTCGGTCGAACCGTAGGGCAGCATGTCCAGGATAACGAGATGTTCGGTGAAATAGAAGGTGGCATAACGGATCTGCAGGGCCTGCAGCAGGCCGGTGCGGATATTGAGGTTGTGGCGGAGTTTCTGGCGGCATTCGATGGAGCAATACCGGCGCCGGTTCATGTCGGCTGTCGCGCCGCAGGACAGGCAGCGCCGAACGCGACCATTGTTTTGGATCAACGGGTATGAGGTTCGGTGGCGGTTCATATCGATTCGCTGCAGCCATACAGGGAGGCTTTCCCTGCCGGTCTTGCATTGGTTACCAATCATTGTTCAATAGCTGAGAATTTTTGATATTACCATGTCGAGCCGCTAACCGTCAAAGGGATCTCGCGGGGCCGCGGGGCTGATTTTTTAGAATCGACCCCAAGAAGAGCCGGGCCCGATCACCGACCCGCTTACTGCAGAGGTTGTGTTGCGATGGTTTTTCTTTCCGTTTTTCTCACCCTGACCCTCTCTTTGCATTTTGTCCTCTATCGGTTCATTCTTCGTTGGCTCGGCGTGTCCCACCCGGTTCTGAAAACCATTTTCCTTGCGGTCTTTTCGTTCCTGGCCATCAGCTTCATGGCTGCGTTCCTGCTCCTGCGCTGGACGGAAAACGCCGGGACCATTTTATTTTACCGGTTGGCGGCGGTCTGGTTCGCCCTTTCCATACAAATGATACTAGCCGTAGGGGCGACCTGGATTTCCTACGCCGTTATTCGCTGGATCGGAGTTCCGCCCGCCCGGTTCCGGCTTCTGGCCTCCGGGTGGGTCATCCTGGCGCTGATCTGGTCGGCATATGGATTCTGGAATGCCTTCCATCCGATCGTGAGGCCGGTCGAAATTTCCCTTGAGGATTTGCCGAACCAATGGCGCGGAAGGCTGATTGTCCATCTCTCCGACCTGCACCTCGGCCATTTCCACGGCCCTGCCTCCATGGAGCGGTTGGCCGAAAGGGTCAACGCGCTTCGTCCGGACCTGGTGCTCATCACCGGCGACCTGTTTGACGGGATGACCGACGGGATGCCGGAGTTCGAAGCGCCGCTGAAGCGGTTGACGGCGAGTTACGGCGTATTTTTCGTAACCGGCAACCACGAGGTCTACGCCGGCCAGCAACGTTGCCTGGACCTCGTTGCCCGGTCGGGGATTCAAGTGCTGTTCAACGAAGTGGTGGCAGTGGATGGGCTCCACCTGATAGGAGTGGCCTATCCGGGGGTCCGCGACCGGAGCGAAATCCGTGGCCTCGATCGTATCCCTGCGGCCGATTCGGGAAGGCGGTCCTGCATTCTCATGTTCCACACGCCGACCGATATCCGTCACGACACCACGCGGGACCGGCGCACCGCCACCTACTTCCATCCGGATACGTCTTTTACCCTAACCAGGGATCTGGGCGTTTCATTGCAGCTGTCGGGGCACAGCCATCAGGGCCAGATCTTCCCTTTCGGCTTTTTAACCAGTTGGATTTACAACGGTTACGACTACGGGCTGCATCGCGAGGGAAACTTTGTCCTGTACACATCGAGCGGAGTCGGCACTTGGGGGCCACCCATGCGCACGGCAACATCGCCTGAAATCGTTGCCATAACTCTCAGATGATATCATCCCGTCAAGTCGGCGAAGTCCAGTTTTCGATTGACAGCACTACTACCATGTAGGAATATGGTAGACCTATTTAATTGTCCCTTGATCTCTCAACCCGAAACGCCGGGGAAGCGATGGACCGATCTGAATTCAAATTCCTTCGAAAAAAGCTCGACAAGACTCAAAAGCAAATGGCGCATCTGCTGGGAGTCTCCCTCAAGGCAGTCCATAGTTATGAACAGGGCTGGCGGGTGGTGCCATCGGCGGTTGAGCGTCAGCTGTTTTTTCTCGTGTCGCGATTGAATTCAGGCAGCAGACGCAAAGCTTGCTGGGAGGAAAAAAACTGCTCGCAGGAGCGTCAATCAGAATGCCCGGCCTGCGAGTTCAACAGCGGCGACCTTTGCTGGTTCGTCAACGGCACCATCTGCCACGGCCGGGTTCAGGATTCCTGGGACGATAAGATGAAGCTTTGTCGTAGCTGCGAGGTGTTCATCTCCCAGATTTCCGTTTGAACAACCCTCCGCCACTTTTCGAATGAGCGAGTACATACACCACGACAAGGACCGGGTCTCCGTCGGTGTGGTCGAGAAGCGGTATCTCACTTTCGCCGAACCGCCGGGAGAGATGGCTCTGGAAAGCGGGGCGCGTCTTGGTCCGGTGGTCATCGCCTACGAAACCTACGGCACTCTTGCATCCGACCGCGGCAACGCCGTGCTGGTCCTGCATGCGCTTTCGGGGGACTCCCACGTAGCGGGGTACTATTCGACGGACGACGAAAAGCCCGGATGGTGGGACTGCATGGTGGGACCCGGCAAGGGCATCGACACCGATAGATTTTTCGTGATCTGCGCCAACGTCATCGGCAGCTGCATGGGCTCGACGGGCCCCAGTTCCATCAATCCGGCGACCGGTCAGGCGTATGGCCTGGATTTCCCCGTCGTGACCATCGGCGACATGGTGACGGCGCAGAAGGCGCTGGTCGATCACCTGGGGATCGACCGGCTGCTGTGCGTCGTCGGCGGGTCCATCGGCGGCATGCAGGTTTTGGAATGGTGTGTGCGCTACCCGGAGCGGGTCGTGTCCGCCATCCCCCTCGCCACGACCATGCGGCATTCGGCGCTCGCCATCGCCTTCAACGAGGTCGCGCGCCAGTCCATCATGGCCGATCCCAACTGGAACCACGGGGACTATTACGAGGGGCCTAAGCCGGCGCTGGGTCTGGCGGTGGCCCGCATGATCGGCCACATCACCTATCTTTCGGACGAGTCCATGCGGCTTAAATTCGGGCGTCGGCTGCAGGACAAAAGCGATTTTTCCTTTAATTTCGACGCCGATTTCCAGGTCGAGAGCTACCTGAGATACCAGGGGCGCAAGTTCGTCGACCGCTTCGATGCCAATTCCTTCCTTTACATCACCAAGGCG
>JALOPB010000359.1 GCA_025454115.1 Desulfobacterales bacterium
CATCCGCGACAACGAAGCCAAGCAGATTGCCGAGCTGAAAGCGGCCGGCATGCAGGTCGAGGACAAACCCGACCTGGAGGCCTTCCGCAAGGCGACCGCTCCGGTGATCGAATCGGCATCCGGGGACACGAAGAAACTGGTTGAACAGATCAAGCAAGCCGTAAAGTAGAAACACAGACCGGCTCGGCCGGAGCATGTTCGACGGGTTGTGGGGGGCGGCTGATGCCGCCCCTTATTATTACTCTGCCAAGCGAACAGGTTCAACTTGGGCTGAGGTTCGGCGGGGCGGGTTTTCGGCCGCAGCGCGCCGCAACCAATTCTGGTTCAACTTGGGCTGAGGTTCGGCGGGGCGGGTTTTCGGCCGCAGCGCGCCGCAACCAATTCTTCAGGCGACCCTGCCACGCCCCCAAGCCGTCTAGAGGAACCGCCGACAGGCAGAGACGGCTGGCGGCTGCGTGGGCATCGGTCCTTCGGGGCTGTCCGGAACCATATGAAGCGGGCTTGCTGCCGTCCGCTGGTTCGTTGGACGGATGGTTGCGGTGCGCTGCGGCCGAAAACCCGCCCCGCCGATGAGTGATATGGCCGCATTGAACATATTCAATTGTCGGAGTATTAATATCGGAGGCATCGGATGACGTGGTTGCATAGCATCAGCCGGGCGATCAATGCCGCGGCGGAAAAAATTCTGTTCGTGATCGGTGCGGCGATCTGCATCATTTTATTCGCCCAGGTGTTCTTCCGTTATGCGGGCGCCTCCCTGGGCTGGTCCGAGGAAGTCAGCCGGCACCTGCTGGTCGCCATCACCTTCCTGGGCGGCACGGTCGCCTACAAGCGCGCGAGCTTCATCGGATTGAAAGGCTTCGGACACCGTCTCGGGCCGGTGATCCAACAGGCGATCGTGATCGGGCTGCAGCTTCTGACGCTCGCCTGCTTCGGGCTGATTGCCTGGTTCGGGGCCGCCTACACGGTCAAGGCGGCCGAGCACACATCGTCTTCGTTGCAGATCCCGATGGCGATCCCGTTTTCCGTCATTCCAGCCGCATCCGTCATCTTCGTCATCCACGTCCTGGCGGACATCGCCAGGACCCTTGAACGGAAAAAGTCATGATCGTCGTCCTGCTCTTCCTCTGCCTCTTCGCCCTGATCGCTTTGGGGCTGCCCATCGCGTTGTCCATCGGGCTGCCCGCCATCGGCTTCATGCTGACACCCGGGGTCTTCCCGGCCGGCGTCCCGATCCCGGCCCTGGGGCAGACCATCATCCAACTGCTCTTTGCCGGCGTGGACTCCTTTGACCTGCTGGCGATTCCCCTGTTCATGCTGGCCGGTTCGATCATGGAAACCGGCGGAATTTCGCGCCAGCTGATCGATTTCTCCGACAGCCTGGTCGGCTGGGTGCCGGGCGGCCTGGCCTGCGCGGTGATCGTGGCCTCCATGTTCTTTGCCGGGATCTCCGGGTCGGCCGCAGCGGACACGGCCGCGCTGGGCGCCATCGCCATCCCGGCCATGGTCCGTCAGGGCTACCCGCCTGCGTTCTCGGCGGCCGTGGTGGCGGCGGGCGGGTCCATCGGCGTCATCATCCCCCCGTCCATCCCCATGGTGATCTTCGGCTTCCTGACCAATGTTTCCATCGCCAAGCTGTTTGCCGGCGGCATGCTGGTGGGGGTCCTCTTCGGACTCAGCTTCATGGGGGTTGCCATCTGGTATGCCTGGCGCCACGGCTATGGGACGCGCCGGGCCTTCTCATTAAAGCACATTCTGGCCGCACTTAAAGAAGCGGTCTGGGCCCTGGGAGCGCCGGTCATCGTTCTGGGCGGGATCCTCACCGGTATCGTCACGGTCACCGAGGCAGCCGCCCTGGCGGTTTTCTATGCTATGTTCGTCGCCATGGTCGTCAACCGGCAGCTCAAGTGGAAGGAAATGCCGGCCCTCATCATCCGCTCCCAGGTGGTCGCCGCGACCATTCTTTTCATCATCGCCATGGCCAAGGTTTTCACCTGGCTGGTGGCCATGAAGCAGACCCCCATGCTGGTGCAGGCCGCCATCAGCTCGCTGGCGCTGCCGCCCTGGGGGCTGCTGCTGCTGGTCATGGCCGGGCTGCTCGTCGTCGGCTGCATCATGGAAACCACCGCCGCCCTGATCCTGCTCGTACCGGTCCTCGCGGCCATCACTCCGCAGATGGGAGTCGACCCGATCCAGTTCGGCGTGCTCATGGTGGTCAACCTCGCCGTCGGCATGCTGACGCCGCCGGTCGGCATTTGCTTGTTCGTGAGTTGCGGGATCTCCGGCCTGCCGCTCGGCCAGGTCGGCCGAGCCGTGCTGCCGCTGGTGGCCGTGGCCATGATCGCCCTGTTGATCGCCTGCTACTGGCCGCCGCTGACTACCTGGTTCCCGTCGCTCATTTACAAATAGAATTGCGGGGCCGCGTTCCGCACTGTTATCTATGGAGGGTATGATCCAATGAAAGAATTTTCTGCTCAGCAAACCGCAGAGCTATCTGGCCTGGTGAGCCCCGATCGGTTTTCCACCGGGCAGTCCAACCGGGAACTGCACCGGCACGACATCTCGCCCCACCAGGGCACCCTTCCGGCCGGCATCATCTGGCCGGAGTCGACCGAGGAGGTTGCGCGCATCCTGGCCTGGACTTACGAACGGGATGTGCCGGTCACGCCCTGGGGAGCCGGCACCAGCACCGAAGGCAACCCGGTTCCCACACGGGGCGGGCTGGTCATTGACATGACCCGCATGAACCGCATCCTGGAGATCCGCCCGCAGGACCTGCAGGCCGATGTGGAGCCCGGGGTGCTGCGCAAGGAGCTGAACCGCCAGACCGGCAAGCACGGTCTCTTCTTCCCGCCGGATCCCGGCGCCGACGCCACCATCGGCGGCATGATCGCCAACAACGCCTCGGGCGTGCAGACCGTCAAGTACGGCGCCACCAAAGACTACGTGATGCGCCTGACCGTGGTACTGCCCCAGGGGAAAATCATCCATACCGGCTGCAAGGCGCCCAAGTCCTCGGCCGGCTTCGACCTGACCCGGCTCTTCGTCGGCTCGGAGGGTACGCTCGGCATCGTCACCGCCGCCACCTTGAAGCTGACCGGCATCCCCAGCCACTACCTGGCCGCCACCGTGCGGTTCCCCGACCTGGAGAAGGCCTCCGAGGCCGTGGCCATTATGATCGGCGCGGGCCTGGGACCGGCGGCCCTGGAGCTGCTGCCGCCCGGCCTGATCCGGCTGATGAACAACGAAAAAGGACTCGGATTGCCCGAGGTGCCATCGCTCTTCTGCGAGTTTCACGCCGTCAGCGCAACCGCCCTGGAGGAAACCGCTCAGCTCGCCAAGGAGCTGTGCGAGGAGTGCGGCGCCGTCGGATTCAACTACGCCACGGAGGAAGGCCCGCGCAAGGAGCTCTGGCGCGCCCGTCACGAAGCCTGGGAGACCATCCATCGCGCCCATCCCAAGAAAGAGACCCTGATCGTGGATGCAGCCGTTCCGATTTCGCGCTACCCGGAGATGGTGGTGTTTTCCCAGAAAGCGGTCGATGAGCAGCAATCCATCGGGTACGTCTTCGGCCACGCCGGCGACGGCAATCTGCACGTCGTGATGGCAGGCGACCCGGCGAACCAAACCGAGTGGGGCCGCCTCGAAGCGATCAACAAAGCCATCGTCGAGAAGGCCATCCAGGTGGGCGGCACCTGCACGGGCGAGCACGGCGTGGGGATCGGCAAGCGCAAGTTCATGCCGCTCGAGCACGGTGAAAGCTACCAGCTCATGAAGCAGATCAAGGATCTCATCGACCCCAAGGGGTTGATGAATCCATCGCGCGCTTGGATCTTGGCCTTCTGGCAAAGCCGTAACATGGCGCAAACGAGGAGGATATAATCGGATGAACGTCGCATTCATCGGCATGGGCACCATGGGTGCAGCGATGGCCCTGAACATTCTGAAGGCCGGACACCCGGTGACGGTCCACAACCGCAGCCGCGATCGCGAAGAACCGGTCGCCCGGGCCGGCGCCCGGCGGGCG
>JALOPB010000360.1 GCA_025454115.1 Desulfobacterales bacterium
GGCCGATCTCGAAAACGCCTACCGCTACCCGGGCGAGCAGACCTGCGCGGCGGACGGGCTGTGCGCGGTGGCCTGTCCGGTGGACATCAACACCGGCGAACTCACCAAGGCGCTGCGCAGCCGGGGCACGAGTCCCACGGCCGCTCGGGCTGCCGACTATGTTGCGGATCATTTCGACCGGACCGCCGCCCTCGTGCGCACGGGGCTCAAGGCCGCCGACGCGATCCACGGTCTGCTCGGCTCCGGTCCCATGGCGGGCCTCACCGCCGGCCTGCGCCGCCTGAGCGGCAACCGCCTTCCGCACTGGACACGCTGGATGCCGCGCGGCGTCGACGGCCCTCGACCGCTGCGGCCGGAAAAGCGGTCGAACACCTTGATAGCCGTCTATTTCCCGAGCTGCATCAGCCGCACCATGGGCCCGGCTCAGGGCGACCCCGATCGGGACCCGCTGCACGCCGTCACCGTGCGGCTGCTCGAAAAAGCCGGCTTCCAGGTTCGTTTCCCGGCGAGGATGGAAGCGCTCTGCTGCGGCACCCCCTTTGAAAGCAAGGGGTTCATGACGCAGGCGGACGCCAAGTCGGCCGAGCTGGAAGCCGCCCTGCTCGATGCGACCGACGGCGGCCGGCTGCCGGTCTTGGTCGATACCAGCCCGTGTCTGTACCGCATGAAAAATGTGATGGACCGGCGGCTGAAACTGCTCGACCCGGTCGAGTTCACATGGGCGCATCTGCTGGAACGGCTCGAGATCACGCCGGTGAATGAAACCATCGCCTACCACCACACCTGCAGCAGCGTGAAGCTGGGGATCGAGGCCAGGGCCATGGCTCTGGCCGGGGCCTGCGCCCGGAACGTGGTGGTGCCGGACCTCGTCGGCTGCTGCGGGTTCGCCGGCGACCGCGGCTTCAATTACCCCGAGCTCAACGCCTCGGCCCTGCAGCACCTGCACGCCGGTGTGGCGGGCAGATGCCGCACGGGGTATTCCACGAGCCGCACCTGTGAAATCGGCCTCTCGGCGCACAGCGGCATTCACTATAAATCGATACTTTACCTCGTCGACCGGTGTTCGCGGCCGAAAAAGGCTAAATAGAAGGGTTCGGGGTTCAGGGTTCAGGAAAAGGCATTTTCTGCCCTCCTGAACCCCGAACCCTGAACCCTTCTTTTTTTCTCAACCATTCAACCGTTGAACCGTGAACCATTGAACCCTGAACCTCGCCCCTATCCCCCCCTGCGCCTGGCCTGGCTCATCTGGGGCCTTGCGGCACTGTTCTATGTCATCGGCTTCTTCCATCGCCTGGCGCCGGCCGTCATGACCCGGGAGCTGATGCGCGACTTCGACATCAGCGCCGCCGCCCTGGGCAATCTCTCGGGCTTCTACTTCTACAGCTACTGGCTGATGCAGATCCCGACCGGTGTTCTGGTGGACAGCTGGGGGGCACGGCGTCTGCTCACGTTCGGAGCATTGGGATCGGCGGCGGGAGCGGTCCTCTTTGCGCTCTCCGGGAGCATGACGTGGGCCTGCGTCGGTCGACTGCTTATCGGCGGATGCGTGTCGGTGGCCTATGTGGTGACCCTCAAGCTGGCGGTCAGCTGGTTCCCGGTCAAGTATTTTTCTATGATTTCCGGGCTGGGGCTGCTGGCCGGCATCCTGGGAGCGGTGACGGCGGGCGTGCCGCTGCGGCTGCTGGTGGACGCATTCGGCTGGCGGCCGGTCATGCTGGCCGCCGCGGCGGCCACCGGTTTGATCGCCGTCGTCACCTGGGTGCTGGTCCGCGACGACCCGAAGGAGCGGGGCTATCGCAGTTACGCCCCTCCGGCCGCCCCTTCGGAGATTCCGGCGCGAATGAGCGCCTGGGCCGGCATCGGCCAGGTGTTCCGGTACGCCAACACCCGGCTGCTCTTCTTCATTCCGGCCAGTCTGGTGGGATCGGTGCTGACGTTCTGCGGCCTTTGGGGCGTACCCTATCTGACCACCCACTACGGTCTTTCCACCGCCCGGGCCGCCTTCCTGACCTCGCTGCTGATGATCTGCTGGGCCTCGGCGAGCCCGTTGTTCGGCTGGCTGTCCGACCGTCTGGGCCGCCGCAAGCCGCTGATGATTCTCGGCCAGATCCTCGCGGGTATCGGCTGGGCCGCGCTTTTTTACGCTCCCGGACTTTCACCGGTACAGCTCACGGCACTGTCCGCTGCCACCGGGTTGTGCTCGGCAAGCTTCATCATCTGCTGGTCGTTCGCCAAGGAGTCCGTTCCGGCCCACCTGGCCGGCACCATCGCCGGCGTGATCAACATGGGCGTCATGCTGGGCGCGACCGTGCTCCAGCCCGCCGTCGGCTGGATGCTCGACCGCCGCTGGGAAGGCGCGCTCCTGGACGGCGTGCGCATATACAGCCGGAACGCCTATCAGGCGGGCTTCGGGTTGATGATGGCCTGGATCCTGATTGCGCTGGTGCTTCTTTGCTGCACGCGGGAGACCTTCGGCCGGCAGGCGACCTGATGCGCGCCGGTTCGGGCCGTGTTGACACCGGATGAGATTTCTACTAATCCTCAGCGCATCTGAAATGATACGGAAGTGGTACGGACGGAGTTTCTCGATTCCCACCCAAAGGAGGAAGTTCTATGCGTTCACGAATGATGGCAGTCGTTGTCGGCCTTTGTTTGATCGGCTTCGCCGGCGGAGCCCTGGCCCAGACTCAGATCAACATCGCTACGGTCACCAACCCGGATCTCGTCCACACCAAGGCGGCCTTCTGGTTCAAGGAATGCGTGGAAAAGGCCGCGCCGGGCAAGTTGGCCGTGGCGGTTCATCACTCGGCCAGCCTGGGCAGCGAGACCCAGGTGCTGCAGCAGATCCAGCTCGGCACCACTCAGATGTCGGTCTGCACCACCGGACCCATCGAGGCCTTCGTGCCCGAGATCAAGGCCCTCGAAATGCCGTTTGTCTTCCCCTCCTATGAAGCGGCCGATAAAGTGCTCGACGGCTCGATCGGCCAGGAACTCGGCAAGAAGTTCGAGAAGTCCGGCTTCGTGGCGCTGGCTTACCTGGATAACGGGTTCCGCAACGTCACCAACTCCAAGCGTCCCGTCAAAACACCCGAGGACCTCAAGGCCCTGAAAATCCGCACCATGGAGGCGCCCACCCACTTGGCCATCTGGCGCGCCATCGGAGCCAATCCCACCCCCATGGCCTGGCCGATCTTCACCCAGCTCCAGCAGGGCGTCATCGACGGCCAGGAGAACCCGATCTCGGTCATCCACGGCGCCAAGCTGCCGGAAGCGGGCCAGAAGTACCTGACGCTCTCCCGACACGTCTACTCGGCGCTGGTCTTCGTGGCGAACAAGGCCTTCATCGACGGGCTGCCCGCTGCGGAGCGCAAGGCGGTCATGGACTGCGCGCGCTCGGCCTCCCTGCAGGGGCGCAGCCACATCCGCGACAACGAAGCCAAGCAGATTGCCGAGCTGAAAGCGGCCGGCATGCAGGTCGAGGACAAACCCGACCTGGAGGCCTTCCGCAAGGCGACCGC
>JALOPB010000361.1 GCA_025454115.1 Desulfobacterales bacterium
ATCTGCATTTGAAATTATGAAAAGAAAACGGCGTTTCGGCTTTTTTAGCGGCCCATCATAGCGGTTTTTGGAAAAAGCGCAAGGCGAGGGGGAAGCCGGCAGGGTGGCAAGCTGCCGGCGCGGAAGCCATGCTGCGCGTCGATCAGGCCGCTTCGACGGACGCGAAGATGAGCTTCAACCGTCGAAAAGGCCTCAAGCGGGCCGTGACGATCGGTCTGAGCAAGAAGGGCGATTGCGCAGAAGCGCTGCGGGTTCGTATGAGCTTTCTTATATGGTTGGACTCCCGGTTTCCGGGGTCCGGCCTGCGCGGATCACGACTCGACCTCGGTTCCGAATTTCTTCCGGAAGCACCGTGCCACCAGATCGGCGGCCAGTCGCGGGTCGCCCAGGTGGTCGAAGTTGAAGACCAGGTCGAACTCGGAGGCGGGCGCATCCTTTTTTCCATAGGCTTTCCGGAAGAAGGCCTGCTGCTCCCGGTCGATCTTGACCAGGGTTTTGGCGGCCTCATCGTTGCCGAGGTTCAATAACGACGCCAGGCGTTCGATGCGAAAGGCGTCGGAGCAGATGAACCGCACGGCCAGAACGCGTTCCCGCGGCAGAATGAGATGGGTCCCGCGCCCGACGAAAATGGTAGAGCCCAACGTCGCCAGCGAATAAACGGCGCTTGCCAGGTTGCGCAGGTAGTCGTCCATCTGAAAGGACTTCTTGCCGAACAGCAGGGCGGACAACTCAACGGTTTTGCCGGGGTAAAGCTCGTCGTAGAACTTGACCGTCTCGCGGTCCAACTGCGTTTCCACGCTCATGTGCTCCAGAATCTCGCGATCGGCCACGCGCAGATGGAGCTTCCGGGCAAGGATGTCGGCGACCTCCAGCGCTCCCACGCCGATTTTGCGCGAAAAGCTGATACAGGGCGGGATCTCGGCTGGAACCCCTTTCTTCTGGAGCAACTTCTGGCGGCGTTTTTCCCACTCCTGCGCGTACTGGGCCGCGACTTTCTCGGCCTCCGGTCTCTTTTTAGCGTAAGTCCCGGGAATGTAAGGTGTCGTGGGATTGAACATCATCATGGGTTACCTCCCTCTCTCGGCCTTGAGATTTTTCCGCATGGTCATGTCGTTGAGCCGTCTTTCCGATGGGGCGTCCATGCGGTCATGACCGCAAGCCCTTATCGGCAGGTGCCCGAAGCGATTGAGTCGCATTCGTGACTCCGTTCACGTTAGTGTTCAAAATGCATGCCACGACCGCGTGGCGAAAATTCCCTCAATTCCGGAATACAGAGGCACCCGCGCCCGCCCGGCGGCGTGCGGCTGAACCCAACCAACTTGTTACGCTGCCGGTGCTGGCTTGCATCGGCCTTGTCACCCTGTAGATGACAGCCCTGACCATTGAACAGTTACATCCGTTGGGCGGGCGCTGTGTCGATCAGCTTCAACACGCGATCGACCGCCGGGTTGACCCACACGGACGTCTCCGGCGAAAGGCCGCGCTGCAGAGCGAAGCAGTGCCCGCGCAGCGAAACCAGAAACGCGGTGCAGGCCCGTCCCGAGACCGCCTGCACCAGCCACAGAAACATTGCCGGCGACAGCACATGGCTGACGACGGGCAGTCGGTACTCCGGCTGAAGGCGCAGGTAGACCACCGGTCGCACCTCTGCGGTCACATGAGCGTCAACCAGCACCAGGCGTTGGTAGGGCGCGGCATCGACCGCCAATTCCGGAGTGAGCTGCGGGACGAAGACGGCCGTTTCGGCTTCCAGTGTTTCCAGGCCGCTGTCGTCTTCCGGCAACGGCCGGTGGCCGAGGCGCTCCCGCAGCCGATTGACCACATGGAACGCGGCACCGTCGTCGCCGCGATCGAGGTTGCCGTAGCCGATGACCAACGTGCGCTGCATATTGGTTCGCCGTTTAATGTTGGGACAGATTAAATCCGAAATTCGAATATCGAAATCCGAAACGAATCTGAATTCGGAAGTCGGAAGGCTGAATTCAAAGGTCAGAAAATCCGTCCATTCCAACTCCGTTGTTTTTCCCCTTCCGCCCTCCGCCTTCCACCTTCTTAATCGGGTCTTATCCCTTGCCTGCGTTTTACCGCACCACGCGTGCGAGCACCGCGCCGTCCGGCCCCACCATCGTCAATTCCAGCGGCATCCGCCCCACGGCATGGGTGGAGCAGGAAAGGCACGGGTCGTAGCAGCGCACGGCCGCCTCCACCCGGTTGAGCATGCCTTCGGGAACCGCCGGACCGTGCACAAAGGCCTTGGCGACACGGTCCACCGCCTGGTTCATAGCCCAGTTGTTGTGCCCGGTGGCGACGATCAGATTGATGCGGGTGAGCAGGCCGTTGGGATCGACGTGGTAGTCGTGGACCAGGGTCCCCCGGGGAGCCTCGATCACCCCCACTCCGTGCAGTCGCAGTCCCGACGGCCCATATGCGCGGATGTCGGTGGAGAGAATGTCGGGCTCCGAGAGCAACTGCTCGATGCGTTCCAGCGCATAGATCAGCTCGATTAGGCGGGCGTAGTGATAGAAAAGCGAGCCTTCCACCGGACGGCCGTTGTTGAGCTGCCGAAAACGCCTGAACTCTTCGTTGGCCAGAGAGGTTCCGATCCGGTCGATGACGTTCAGCCGCCCCAGCGGTCCCACCCGGTAGGCTCCCAGCGGCCATCCCTGCTTGCGGTAATAGGGGAACTTGAGAAACGACCAGGGTTCCACACGTTCGGCCACATGGAGCAGGTAGTCCTCGGGTTTGAATTGATCGATACGCTCTCCGCTCGGGCCGCAGACCCGGATCTGCCCGTCATAGAGAGACAGGCCGCCCTTGGCATCGACGAGGCCCAAGTAGTTGGAGGGGAACGAGGCGAAGCTCAGCGCCAGGTCGCGGTTCTTGTCGATCCAGCCAGCCAGCAGACTCACTCCCTCCATGGCCGCTCCCAGCTGGGTTTCGATCTCCGCAGCGATGGTGTCCCGGTCCTTTGAACTCAGGGGCGTGTTGACACCGCCCGGCACGGCGAAATTGGGATGCACGCGCTTGCCGCCGAGACGCTCGATGATCTGCTGACCGAAGCGTCTCAACCCAACCGCCTTCAGCGCGAGCGCCGGGTTGGCGGCAATAATGCCGAAGACATTGCGTACGGCCGGGTCGGCGTCGAACCCCAGCACCAAGTCCGGTCCGGCCAGGTAGAAGAAATGCATACCGTGGGACTGGACGAACTGGCCCATGTGCATGAGCTCCCGCAGGAGTACCGCCGGCCGGGTCGGGGTGGCTCCCCAGATGGTGTCGCAGGTTTTGGCCGAGGCCAGGTGGTGGCTGACCGGGCAGATGCCGCAGATGCGCTGGGTGATCTGCGGCATCTCGAAATAGGGCCGGCCCTCGCTGAATTTCTCCAGTCCTCTGAACTCGTCCACGTGAAGGTAGGACCTCTCGACGTCGCCGCTTGCGTTGAGATGCAGCGTGATGCGGGCGTGGCCTTCGATGCGCGTGACGGGTTCGATGGTGATTTTCTGGGCGGTCATGATTCGCCTCCCTGGCAGGTCATGATGAATCGGCGTTAGTTGCGTGTTTTCCCGAAATCGTTCACTGTTAAAGGCCACAGGGTTCAGGGTTCGGGGTTCAGGAAAAAACAGGTTCGGGCGCTGGTGCATTGGGATTCCTGAATCCTGAACCCCGAACCCTGGAACCTCTCATCGCTCCGGTGTTTGTCAATCATACCTCAAATGTTCCGGAGGCAGAACCACCGGGATTCTCCCCGCCAGCACTTCCGAGAACACGTAAAAGAAGTCGTCGGGTCGGGGGGGGCAGCCGGGTAGATAGATGTCG
>JALOPB010000362.1 GCA_025454115.1 Desulfobacterales bacterium
GCGGTACAAAGTCAAAGATCCATCGTTTCACAACTGGAACGGCCTGGCCATGGCGCTCAGGAACACGGGGATTTCCGACTTTCCGCTCAACAACAAGAGTTTCAACCTGTCTTACTGCGGATTCGATCTTTGATGACTTCGTAATAAACCCGATTTCGGCGTTGCGCTTCGTCCCGCGCTCGCTGCGGCGTACAATAAGTACGCCTCACTCGGCGGGAATCGCGCGCCTTGAACTCGGACTTATTACAAAGTCATCGCTTGGGGTGGTTTTTTACGAGTTTATCAACCCTAACAATAGCGAAGTTGGCCCATCATGCTAAAAGTACTGAAAAACAGATTCGAACAGGGCTGTCGGACAAGCGCTTACCCGAAGGTCAAGATCGATTTGCCGGCACGCTATCGCGGGCGGCCGGAGGTTCATGCGGAGGCGCCACCGGAGTTGGCTGCCCGTTGCGCGGCGGCCTGCCCCCAGGAGGCCATCGACGCCGGACGGCGGTTGATCGACTTGGGGCGCTGCGTCTTCTGCGGCACCTGCGAACGTCTCTCCCAGGGTCGTTTCATTTCCTTCACCCGGGATTTTGAACTCTCGGTGGCCGTAAAGGAACACCTTCTGACGAACGGCGAGCTGCCCCCTCTGGCCGAGCATGCCAAGACCCACTTCAAGAAGCTTTTTGGCCGCTCGCTCCAACTGAGGCAGGTGTCGGCCGCCGGCTGCAACGCCTGCGAAGCGGATTTGAACGTGCTGGCAACGCCTTTCTTCGACCTGGCCCGGTTCGGGATCAATTTCGTGGCGTCCCCGCGTCATGCGGACGGCATTGTCGTGACCGGGCCGGTCTCCCGCAACATGAAAGCCGCCCTGCTCTCAACCTATGAGGCCACCCCGGACCCCAAAGTCGTCATCGCCGTGGGCAGCTGCGCGCTGTCAGGCGGGCCCTTCCGAGGCAGCCCGGAGGTCGCCAATGGCCTGGACAGCCTGCTGCCGGTGGATTTGTTCATCCCCGGCTGCCCGCCGCATCCCCTGACCAACCTCCACGCCCTGCTCAACTTCTTCAAATAATCTCAATCACGGCTTGATGATGATCGTGGGGTACAGCCCCTCCAGATCGCCGTCCGGATAAGGCTGAATCGTGTTGAAGGAGATCCGTTGGTTGCGCTGCGCGTGTCCCCTGTTGGCGGTGCCGTCGAAGAAGGCCCCGTTCGCCTCTAGGATGTGATGGATGCGCTCGCGGAAGGCGCTGACGAAGCTGGCCCCCTGCCCCTCGAAAACCAAGTTTCCCTGAACCAGTTCGCTGTCGATTTTGGAAAAATCATTAAAAGCCATGCTGTTTGACATCAAATCGTGCTGATTGTTGATCAGGCCCCAAACAAAATGTTCTGAGGGGACGGCCAGCGGTTTTCGGATATCGATAATGGTGTGCGGCAGCACGATGCTGTCTCTGCCGATAGTCAGGCGGCAGTCCGGGCGTCCGCGCAGAAAACTGTTGAAGCCGACAAATACATTCGGTTCCAGGTCGGATTCGATGATTTTCGCTCCGTGGGCGGTGACATTGTTCCCGGAGAGCCGGGAGTTGACGATGTAGCAGTTTTCCTGGGCGTTCGAGCCCTTGCCGAGCGAGGCATTCTGGAGATAAGCGCGCTGGGCGACCAGGACGTTCTCGCCGATCTGGGTTTTGGGTTTGATGACGGCGTACCGATCCAGCGATGCGCTGCGCGGAACGGGAACCGAGGGCTCGATGTTGACCACATCGAAAACTTTCTGAAAGGATTCCTTGCGGTCCTCGACGAAATCGACGATGAAGCCCTGGGGGGTCCGTCCGGCAGAGAAGCTGACGTAATCATCCAATTTGTGCAGCGGGTGGTGGTACAGGAAGTTGAACTCCCCGGGGCTTCTGATCCATACGGTTCCGGGTCCGACGTTGAGGTGGGCGATTTCTCCGGTCTGGACGTAGGAAAATGCTCCGATGACGCTGTCGTGCATGGTCGTCAGATCGACGGTGGCCAAAGGGCCCAGAAAGCAGCCGTCGCAAGGTGAGCCGTGGATATTGGCGTAATGCGCGGAAACGGTATCTTTGATGAAAAACCGCTCGAGCGTCTTCGGGTCGTGCGAAAAATTGTGGACCAGGGTCTTGATCAGAAAACTGTCTTCAATCTCGATTCCTTCGTCCATTAAAATGGGAATCTCGAAATCCTTGTGCCGAAACACATGGCCTTTTTGCTTGAGTTCGTCGCCGCGGATATCGCTTTTGTAAAGAATGGAATTGACCGCGCGGCATTTTCCCAAAAAGTAGCTTCCGGCAAGGCTCGAGTGCCTGAAATGAAAATCGAGCGGGTGATGGGGGGTGATGCCGTAGAACGCGTAAAATTTCACCATTTGATCCAGCGGCACGAGATTCCGGATGTGCGATGGCACATCGAAATCGAGATCGCGAAGGTTGATGTTGGCTCTCTGGCCGATCCGGTCGAGAAGCGTAGTAAGCTCTTTCATGGTCTTTCCTCACGCGGGCGTTAATTCACATTCCTTGGCGGCATGGAATACCGCTGCGAAGACATCCGTCATGCGCAGGACGCCGACGATCTTCTGTTCCCGGGTCACCAAGAGCGAGAGTAGGTGGTTGCCCACCACCATCTGTTGAATGGCGGCCTCCAGGGACGCCCCTTCGTCGATGATCTCTCCTTCCGAGAGGGTCTGCATGAAATCCTCGACCTTCAGCTTGGCAACGGTCCGGCACAAGTCCTTGAGCGGGGCAGCGGCGAGCCGCTTTTGCTTGCGCCGGTTTCTTATGAAAGCGGCGCTGAAGCCGAATTGGCCGAGATTTCCGATCTCGTCGTCATCGGTCTCCTTGGGTTCGAGGGCTCGCAGGACATCCATCTGGCCGAGCTTCCCGATGACGCCTTTTTCCGTGTCGGTGATCACGATCCCCCGATGGCGGTGCTTGTTGTGGATGAATTCCTCCTGGGCCTTCTCCAGGGCCATCATCGCGTCCATGAGGGTCGATCCTGTCGGGACCGTGGCGTATTCCTCCAGCGGGACCATGAGATCTTTAACACGAAATTGAGCCACAGCTAACCTCCTGTCGTCTCGGACAAACCCGTGTAATCAGTTACTGTCGGTCGGACGATACATTCAATTGTATTTTGATTTCACGAGTGATATGAATCGCTCCGATGTTTTTTTCGTTTACAGCGCATGTTTGACGTTTTCGCGATCATATCGTTTATGTTTTGATTTGACAATATGGCCGTGGCGCTTCGGGATTTTTTTCGTGAGGCCAGCTATGCCAATGACACCCCTCGACACGATCATCACCCGGCTGTTTCCCGAAAAGCTCACCCGGGACAAGCATTACCGGGCTCTGATACGGAACATGGTTTTGACCATCATCATCGTATCGATGGTTCCGATGGTCCTTGTCAGCAGCACGCTTTACCTCCAATTCCGCCAGTCCTACCAGGAAAAAGTCAGCGACCACCTCCGGGAGCTGGTCCAAAAGCATAAGCAGAACATCGA